>NZ_JADBQN010000010.1:0-134453 GCF_014895915.1 Enterobacter cloacae complex sp. P13B | reverse complement strand
TGGTTTCATAATGGACTCGCTTATTAACAAAAGTTTAATAACTTAATGTGGCGTACTTAAAATATTTTTGTATGTTAAGGCAATGTTAATACAAAAGTCTATGGTTGGTCTAAAAAGCAATTGTAGAAAAAATTAAACTTCTATAAATTTCGCCTCAGCAAGTGAGGAGATGAAAACAAAGTTATCGAACAAATATCTTTGCGTTCTGCTTACTGCACGTTGGAAATGAGATGTCTGGCGCAAAAAATAAATGGTCTAAATCCATCTGGATGTTGCTGCCTAAATTTCGGTAATTTATAAAGTTATTAAGGAAATTAAATCATGAAAAAAAATATTATTGCTGCTGCTTTCGCTGCGACTGCTGCTCTGACCATGTCTAATGCATTCGCTTCTGCTGGTACCGTTAATTTCACCGGCGAAATCATCGATGCAGCGTGCACCGTTGATGCGGGTTCTGTAAACCAGACTGTTGATCTGGGCCGTTACAGCAAATCTGAATTTACCGCTGCTGGTGATAAAACCGCTGCGACTAAATTCTCAATCGTTCTGACCAACTGCCCGGCAACCGTAACTGGCGCAACCATCAAGTTTGACGGTTCTGCAGACCCAGCAAACTCCAACCTGCTGGCTGTAACCGGTGGCGCAACGGGCGTTGCTATTAACCTGATGACGGCTGACAGCCAGGACCTGCCGCTGGCGGGCGTTAACAGCCACGTATACAGCCTGGCTGAAACTGTACCAAACACGCTGGATTTCTTTGCTCAGTACGAAGCAACGTCTGCAACTGTGGGCGTAGGTCCAGCAAACGGTGTAGCTAACTTCTCCGTTAGCTACCAGTAATCTTCCTGACCGGAAAAATATATGAGGGCCGGTATACGGCCCTTTTTTATCGAGGTGTAAAATGAATTTTCTTAGCAAAACTTTAATTGCCTGCGCAGTGATTTCAGCAAGCGTATCCGCCGCCAATGCGGGTGTTATTATTGGCGGAACGCGTGTCGTCTATGATGGCAATAAAAAAGAAGCTTCCATTGATGTTAACAACCCGGATAAGACGCCGTACCTTATTCAGTCATGGGTTGAGACATTAAATGGTGGCGCTGAGAAAGCTCCTTTTATTATTACCCCTCCGTTGTATCGACTCGATGGCGGTCAGCAAAACATTGAGCGTGTCGTGGTGACTGGCAACTTGCCGCAGGATAAGGAAAGTCTCTACTGGCTGAATATTAAAGCGATACCGTCAGCGCCCAAAAAAGATAATACGCTGCAAATAGCGATTAAAACGCGCATTAAGCTGATATACCGTCCTGCAGGCTTAAAGTCTCAGCAGCCGCAGGAGTTGAGTCATCAGTTAACCTGGCGTCGAAATGGTAATCAACTTCAGGTTACCAACCCAACCAGCTATGTCATTAACTTTAATGAAATCAGTCTGGGCGGTAAAAAAATTGAAAATGTTTCGTATGTACTTCCTGGGGAATCAATGAATTTCACGCTACCTGCTGGCGCTAACTCAACCTCTGTTAATTATAAAGTCATTAATGATTATGGAGCGGTGAGTGACGTGCAAAGCGCAAGCTTGTGAAAATAATTGGTTTTGGAATGTCGTTTCCAAGGTGACGTGAATGATGATAGTAAGGGAATATAATAATTTTAAACCTGCGCGATTGGCTTTACTGATTGCATTTGCCCTTGCTGGCTCAATGCAGAATGCCATGGCGCGTGATTACTTCAACCCGGACCTGGTTGAGCTCGATAATCCGCAAAATGGAGGTAAAGCCGATCTCGCTGCGTTTGAAGCGGGCTCGCAGGCGCCGGGAACTTATCACGTCGATGTGATGCTGGATAACGAACTTGTTGATACGCGCGATATCGAATTCAAAACCTCTGGTGCTCCCAATGATGAGGGGAAATTAGAACCTTGTCTGACCGTGGAGCAGCTTAAAGAGTGGGGCGTAAAAACCGAGCTTTTTCCGGCGCTTGCGGTGAACAACGAACGTTGTGCAAACCTGCACGCGATACCTTCCGGATCCACTGAATTCCAGTTTGGCGCACAGCGTCTGCTCGTCAGCATCCCGCAGGCGGCCATTTCTCGTCAGGCCCGTGGATACGTTCCACCAGAACAGTGGGATGAAGGAATCACGGCTGTGCTGCTCAACTACAGCCTGAGTGGCGCCAACAACCGCTCGCGCAACGGGAGCAGTGATACCAGCAACACGCAGTACGCTAATTTGCGTCCGGGAATCAACATTGGGCCATGGCGTCTGCGCAATTACACGACCTGGTCACGGGATGAAGATGGCAAGGACAAATGGGACAGCGTTTATACCTACGCTCAGCGCGCGATCGTTCCGTTAAAAGCGCAGATGACCCTCGGGGACAGCACTGCGCCTGCCGATGTCTTTGACAGTATGCCGTTCCGCGGTGCGCAGCTGGCCTCCGATGATGACATGCAGCCTGACTCCCTCAAAGGGTACGCACCCGTCGTGCGCGGTATCGCGCGTACCAATGCGCAGGTCATTGTCCGTCAGAATGGGTATGAGATTTACCAGACCTACGTTGCGCCTGGCGCCTTCGAGATCACGGATATGTATCCGACCGGGGGGGCAGGCGATCTGCAGGTAACAATTAAAGAGGCTGACGGTAGCATTCAACAATTCACCGTCCCTTATGCCTCACTGCCAGTACTGCAGCGAGAAGGGCGATTTAAGTACGCCGTCACGGGTGGGCAATATCGTTCCTATAACGGTAGCGTAGACAAGACACCGTTTGCGCAAATTACGGGCATCTATGGCTTGCCGTATGGCTTAACGGCGTACGGCGGTGGTCAAACGTCGAGCCACTACCAGTCGATCGCTGTCGGTATGGGCAAGAATATGGGTGACCTCGGCGCATTTTCTGTCGATGTCATCCAGGCATGGTCTAGCCCGCAAAATCTGCCGAGCGATAGCGGCCAGTCCTGGCGCGCGCGCTACAGTAAAAACTTTGTCGAAACAGGCACTAACTTTGCTATTGCAGGCTACCGCTATTCGACCAAAGGCTTTTACGGTATGCAGGAAGTGCTTGATTCCTATGGCGATACGGGTGTGATGCAGAACCGGCGTCGCAACCGTATGGAGCTGACTATGAACCAGTCTCTGGGTGGGTCATTAGGCTCGATTATGGCCAGCGCCGTTCGCGAAGATTACTGGAACTCCGGGCGAGCGATGGAGTCCTGGAGTCTGGGGTATAACAATTTCTGGAACGGCATCAGCTACGGTTTGACGTATACCTCAACGCGTAACGGGACGCCTGGTACATACGGTAACCCTACGAGCTATGACAAAGATCGGATGGTGGCATTTAACATCAGCGTGCCGCTGGATAAATTCCTGCCGCAGACGTGGGCAAACTACAGCGTCAATAACAGTAAAAATAGCGGAACGACCCATACGGTTGGCATCAACGGGACCGCGCTGGAAAACAATGCCCTGAACTGGAACGTTCAGCAGGGCTATGGCAGCGATAATGTCGGATACAGCGGCAACGTAAACGGTGATTACAAGGGTACCTATGGTGAGGTGACGGCAGGGTACAGCTACGACCAGAACAATGAGCGTCTGAACTACGGAATCCAGGGCGGGGTCATTGCGCATGCTGACGGCGTGACGTTATCGCAACCGCTGGGTGAAACGAACGTCCTGGTTAAAGTGCCTGGGGCGAAAGGTCTGACAGTGCGAAACCAAACGGGCGCGAAAACGGACTATCGGGGATATACAACGGTAAATAACGTCAACGTCTACCGTAAAAACGATATCGTAATCGACCCAGAAAGTATGTCCGATGATGTAGAACTGGATCTCACGACCCGGACCGTTGTGCCGACTCGCGGAGCTATTGTTCGCGCTGAATATACTGCCAACGTTGGTCAGCGTGCATTGTTTACGTTATTGCGCGGTAACGGACAGCCCATTCCCTTTGGGGCGATTGTCAGCGTGGGTGGTATTAAAAATAGCGGCTTTATTGTCGGCGATAATGGGCAGGTTTATCTCACAGGCTTAGGCGAGAAGGTCGACCTTATCGCGCAGTGGGGTGAGGGCAGTGATAAACAGTGTAAAGCCTCATATGTTTTAAAACAGCCTGATGTTAAAAATAACATTGCGGTAGTTAATGCTGTATGCCGATAGGAATAAATATGAAAATACTTAATTATATTTTAATGGCTGTTTTGTCATTAATTTCTGTGGCAAGTTATGCAGCAGGATGTACCAATAACATAGCGGTGCAGAATTTTAATTTGAATTTCAGCGGCATAACGGTGCAGCGCGATGTGCCCGCAGGTACCGTAGTCGCGACTCAGACAGGAATATATCAAATCAATATTACCTGTCCAGATAGTAATAACACTTATCATGAGGTTATGTATAATACTTCTCTTGGAAGTAGTCTCTATGATATCGGTGTTCCTGGATATGGCGTGCGGCTTTCTGAAAACGATTCTGGAGGAGGTTTTCACCATTACTTCCCTCTTGATTTTGCATTGGGGACTTATGGCGCAACATATATGTATAAAGCCGAAATTGTCAGGGCAAGCGGTACTGCAGTTTCTGGAACTATTCGAACTGGAAAATTTGCCGATCTATCTATGTTAAATCAATTTTATATAGCAAATTGGTACATTAGTGGTGGGGCTATTACAACGCTGGCCTGTAGTCTTTCTTCGGGTTCACTTAATTTTCCGATAGGTAATATCCCCGCGACAAGCTTTGGTTCAACAGTGGGTACAACGCCAGCTAATGCTCAGGTTACCCAGACTCTCGGCTTGACCTGCGATCCTGGCGCAAATATCAACATTTCTTTGAGTGGACAGCAAAACCCTGATGTGGCCAATACCAGCGTTTTGGCTTTATCGGGCCAAGGTGGTCCGGGAGTCGCGAAGGGAGTGGGGGTGCAAATATTATATGGTGGCACACCTCTCAATCTTAATAATACCGTTTTCCTTAAGCAATCTGGCGGTGGGTTGGAATCATTTCCTATCGTAGCCCGTTATTATCAAACAAAGACCGCAGTGAGTCCAGGTACGGCGAATGCAACCGCAACATTAAATATTACTTATCAATAGGAGGGTAAATCATGAATTTTAAACTTATGACTATTGCGGCGATGGTATCTTTTTCATCCATGGCGGCTGATACGGTAAATATTAACGTTACGGGTACTATTGTTGCTTCCCCTTGCGTAATCAATGGAGGAAGTGCCAACCTGAACGTGGATTTAGGTTCTGCTATTCAGGCCTCAGCGCTTTCCAGCGCGGGATCCACCTCTTCACCCGTTTCATTTACGATACCGATTACTGCCTGCCCTGTCGGAACGAGTAGCGTTCTGGTGTCATTTAGCGGTACACCGGATCCTGTTGCCGGAACTAGCTATTATGTCAGCACTGGCACTGCGACTAACGTAGCTGTGGGATTGTACCAGGCAAGCAATGGCAATCTGTTGGGGAACGGGAGTTCTGTGACCCAAACGGTTCAAAGCGATCGCACCGCGTCGTTAGCCCTGCAGGCTAAAGCTTATTCTGCAGCGGGTAGCGTCATGCCGGGAACCATTAATTCCGTTATTGTTGCCACCATGCAGTATAACTGATTAATTATGATAAAAGCTGAACACCCGCTTATAAGCGGGTGCCAGAGGTGTGCTATGTTTATAAAAAAGTATTCGATCGTATTGGTTTTTTTAACCTTACCGCTAATGGGTATAGCGGACTCCAATATTAATATTTCCGGCCAGGTTATTGCCAGCCCGTGTGTCGTTGACACGGGCACCGTTTCTAAAGTGGTCAATCTGGGGGAAGAAACCAAGCAGAATCTCATAAATGCCGGTGACGGTGCCGTCTGGTCTGATTTTGATCTGCTGGTGCAAAACTGTCCTGCTGGCACCAGCAGCGTAACGGCCAAATTTACCGGTAATGCAGATACGCAAGATCCCACGGCATGGAAAAACAGCGGGACCAGCAACAATGTGGCATTACGTATTGCCAGCAGGGATCATGCGACAGCATATAGCGTGAACAGCACAATGCAGGTGAATGTCGACAGCAGCACGCGCAGTTCGACATTCCCGTTGTCAGCGAGAATGTTTACGCCACAAGGAAATTCCACTGCCGGAACATTCCAGGCAGTAATGAATGTAGATTTTACTTATCAGTAACGGCTGAAATATCTTTTTTAAAATAATAAGTTTGAGACATCCATGTTGATTAATTCCTTGCTTGAGCATGCTATATGCGGTGTTCGGTTCCAGCCTATCTATTCTTCACAGGAAAAGAAGATAAAGGCTTGGGAGATGCTAAGTACCTTACGTCAGGGAATTGATTGCGAAACGTTTTTTGAAAAGATATCTTTAAATGCAAGCTCTCGTTTGCTGCGCTGGCAGTTGCGTATAATTCCTCTGTGTGAAGAGGATGGTGACTATTTTATTAACGTCCCCGCAAGGTTATTATGCCAATCAGAATTGGTCAGTGAAATATTGCCCAGCCTGCGTTCTGGTATCGTTATTGAGGTACAAGATCCGTGCAATTTTATTTTGCTAGCAAATGAAGAGCGAGAGAGTTTTGATATAATGCATCAGAGAATAAAAAAAACAGGTGCAAAGATATGGTTGGATGATGTTAGAAGTGAGCATTTAGCGCCGCTGGGTGAACGTATTTGCATATTTGATGGTGTTAAAGTAGATAAAAAGAGCTTGTGGGAAAACAGATCGACTCCCCGGGCCTTACAATCAATGATAGCCTACTGCGCTATGATGGTAGATCAGGTGCTTATTGAAGGCATCGAAAATAACGAACTGTTTTCTTTGGCTCAGAATACTGGATGCAATTTAATGCAGGGATTTCTTTGGCCTGAAAAAAAGTTGAGTGTCGATTATGTCTCGGTCTGATAAATGATAAATGTTTTAATTAAAGAAGATGATTTTTTATATCACCATAGCCTCAGGTCATTTGTTGAAGATTTTTTTAACAATGAATGTACAAAAAAAGTCAATTTTCTCAATGGCTATGATGTGGAGAATATTTCTCGGGCGGGAATAATCGTTTATGCGTTCAGCAAGGGCGAACATTATACCTGTTTTCCGGAATTAAAATGCGCGCGTAAATGCGTCATAATTGGTATTACCGAAGCGGAAGAGCCATCGTCATCGTTTTTACCGCTCTGCATTCAGCAGACCTTTTTTGTGTCGCGCTCAGCGTCACTCTATCTGTTGAAGAGGGTATTGCGCCAGGCCTGGAGTGCATACAGTGCGCCTGTTATCCCTGTCCTTTCAAAAGCCTGTTTAAGCTGTAAGCATAAAACGTTATCACAGCGTGAGCTCAATATTATGGCCGGCCTTTTCAAGGGGGAATCCGTCAAAAACATAGCAAGGGAGATGATGCTCACGCCAAAGACGATCTATGCCCATAAGTATGCGGTTATGCATAAGTTTAACCTGAGCAGTGAGCATGAGTTGCTGGAGTTCCTGAACCGCTTGCTTGAAAAGCGCTGTAACCCCAATTTGTTTCGTGATGCATTAGATCTGTTTCATTAGGGAATTACCCGGCCAAAAAGATGATCATTCTGGTGCCGGGTAAACCTGATGCTATTTACGCTGTTCCTCAGACGTTCGCCGCGCTCATCAGCCGCGACTTCATGGACTGATACGCCGACGCCGCATAGTCCTCCGCCCAGCGCTGATCCTCAATCGCCTCCAGCTGCACCGCGCAGTACTTCGTTTCCGGGGTTTTCGAGATGGGGTCGAGATTATCCTGCGTCAGCTCGTTGCAGGCCCCGATCCACCATTGATAGGTCATATAAACCGCCCCGGCGTTGATGCGCTCGCTAATGCTGGCGCGGGTGATCACTTTACCCCGGCGCGAACGTACCCAGACCAGTTGACCGTCGCTAATACCTAGTCTGTCCGCATCGGCAGGATTCACCTGCACTCGTCCCGGCTCATCGGCGAGGCTTTGCAGCGCGGCACAGTTACCCGTCATCGAGCGGCAGGAGTAGTGCCCAACTTCGCGTACCGTGCAGAGTACCAGCGGATAATCATCATCGGGCGTCTCGGCCGGCGCGCGCCACGGTGCGGCAAAGAGCTGCCCTTTACCGCTCGGGGTATCGAACTGATTATCTTTGTAGAGGTACGGCGTGCCGGGGTGATCGAGCGTCGGGCACGGCCACTGCACGTGGCCCATCTCGCCCATTTTTTCATACGTCACGCCGTAGAAGAGAGGGCACAGCTCGCGCATTTCATCCCAGATCTGCTGGTTATCGTCGTAATGCATCGGATAGCCCATCTCGGTGGCGAGCAGGCTGATGATCTCCCAGTCGCGCTTCACGTTGCCTTTGGCCTCAATAGCCTGGCCAAAACGCTGGAAACCCCGGTCGGCGCAGGTAAAAACGCCGCCGTGTTCGCCCCATGAGGTGGCAGGGAGCAGAACGTCCGCCACTTCCGCCGTTTTGGTCATAAAGATGTCCTGAACCACCACGAAGTCAAGCGCCTCGAAACCGCTGCGGACCAGGCCGAGATCGGCTTCCGTCTGCAGCGGATCTTCCCCCATGATGTAATAGGCTTTGACCTTGCCTTCCAGCGCAAGGTGCGGCACCTCGGTAATGCGCGTTCCGACGCGATCGTCCATGTTATTCACGTCGATCCCCCAGGCATCGGCGAACTTCTGCCGGACAGCCGGATCGGTCACATCCTGATAGCCGGGGAACATATTCGGCAGAACGCCCATATCGCAGGCGCCCTGAACATTGTTTTGCCCGCGCACGGGACCGACACCGACGGCAGGGCGGCCGAGGTTGCCGGTCAGCAGTGCCAGGCTGGAAAGCCCTTTGACGACATCGACGGCCTGGCCAAACTGAGTCACGCCCATTCCCCACATTACGGTGGCGGAAGGGGCCGCCGCGAAGGTGCGCATTGCCTGACGAACGTCGCGGGCGGGGATGCCGGTGAGGTGTTCTACGCGCTCTGGGGCATACTCTTTCACCGTCTGCCGATAGGCCTCAAGTCCTTCGGTAAACCGCGCGACGTAGTTCTTGTCGTACAGCTCTTCTTCCAGAAGCACATAGCCAAAGGCGTTCACCAGCGCCATGTTGCTACCGTTCTTCAATTGCAGATGCTGATCGGCAATGCGCGCCGTTTCGATGCGGCGCGGGTCGCAGACGATGATTTTCGCGCCGTTTTCACGGGCTTTTAGCACGCGCCGGGCGACGATAGGGTGGGAGTCTGCGCAGTTATAGCCAAATACCAGCAGGCATTTGGAGTGTTCAATATCGTTGATAGAGTTGCTCATTGCACCGTTGCCGAGGGTCTCCTGAAGTCCGGCGACGGAAGGACCGTGACAAACGCGCGCGCAGCAGTCGACGTTGTTGGTGTGCAGCACCGCGCGGGCAAATTTTTGCATCACGTAGTTGGTTTCATTCCCGGTGCCGCGGGAGGACCCGGTGGTCATAATCGAACGCGGGCCGAACTGGGCTTTTATGCTGCTGAGCTTCCGGGCGGTATAGCGGATAGCCTCTTCCCAGGTCACCGGGGTGAATGCTTCGCCTTTGCGGTAGCGGATCATGGGCTGGGTGAGACGAGGGGTGAGAAGACGGGTATCGTTGAGGAAGTCCCAGCCGTAAAATCCTTTCAGACATAAGGTGCCCTGGTTTGTGGCCCCCTCTGCCGCTTCGGCACGGATGATACGGTTATTTTCAACGACAAGGTTCAATTTACAGCCTGCTCCGCAGTACGGGCAGACGCTGGCGATCTTTTTCATCAATAACAGACCTGTTAAGAAATGAAGCAAAATGACTGGTAAGCCCAGTCCCGTAACAGGGAGTAAGCAGAAACCATGCCATCTTTATAATGCTTCTTTACAGGGGGTTATGAAGAGAGGGGGGTGTCATCGTCAGCCTGTTCGACAATTCTGACGATGACACGATCGCTGAATGACAGGGCGTTTAAACGTCATCCATGGTGTAGCCCACAACGATTTCAAGCGTCTTGCGAATTACATCCGCCTGCACAACGTCTCTGGTCGCTTCCAGCGTCTGAATGAGCCACAGGATGATCGCTTTATTGGAAATATGACCTTCAGAGGCCAGAACACAGCGTACTGCAGTAGAAAAAATAGCGGACTCTTCAGCAAAACGATCGCCTGCGTGACGGAAATATTCCGCCAGCGCACTGTCTAAAAAAGCAGAGTGGTATTCGGGTTGAAGCTGAATATTTTGTCTCATTTGTTCTCACCGTAGCTGTTAAAATGCAGTCAATGTATTTTTTTGGGATCGGACGGCTTTCCTTTTCCAAACAACGACACAACATTGCCTCTGTTATCATTGAGAGGTCCCTCTCTGCTTATTCGTCCTTGCGCGGTTCTGCGACGTTTTAATCCGAGGCTTTTTGATCCGATATCGGCAATCGCCTTCGCCAGTGTCTCCCGCCGCCGGGGATTCTTTTCATGTGTTTTCATCTGCCGCAGACGCTGAACCAGAGCTTCAGTTGTAACGGGGCCACGCTCTCTCAAAAGAGAAAGAACGGCTTCGCCAATCAGCTGATCGGTCAGTTTGTCTGCGTCACTGCGGTTCATCACGTTATCGTTCGAAGAGCAAACCAAGCAGCATATGGTAATGCTGTTCCTCTTCGGGGCCCTCAGCCCTTTCAAGGCGACTTAACAGTTTGGTACAGAGCGATTTGCGATTGAGATTTCGCCCGTCGCTAAGGATCTCAACAACGACCTGACCCAGCGTTTCCTGTTGGGTGGGAAGCGTGGCTTTTTCGAAGTACTGTGCGATCGCTGCTGCGGAATCTGCGACGTAACCTTTCTGCTGCATGTTTCGCTCCTGTAAAATTTTGTAATCAGTAACGTTACATTTAAGGTATACACTTTTTCTAAATCTGTACATTGAAAATGTACAATTTTTTAATAAAATCAGGATATATTTTATAAATGCTCTATTTTTCAATTGCTTGTTCGTTGCTCATGAAACGGTAATGCTACAGAATATATTGTACAAAACGCACGGCCGCTGTTAAGTTGTACAACACTTGTGAGAGTGCCATTAACGGGCGTAAATGATTGAGATGTAAATTATTTGTGAGGCAATTAATGTGCTATAAGAGAAGTCTCTCCACATGTTTTTGTGGTCAAAACCCTTAACCCCCAGGAATCGCATGCTTACAACCATCATTTACCGCAGTCATATCTGCGAGGACGTTCCAGTGAAAGCACTGGAAGCTATGGTCGCTGCTGCAAATAATAAAAACCGGCAAGCCAACGTCACGGGGATCTTGCTGTTTAACGGCACACATTTTTTTCAGTTGCTTGAGGGGCCAGTGGAGCATGTTTCTGCTATTTATGAGGAGATCTGCAACGACCCGCGACACCATAACGTAGTCGAGCTGATGCGCGATCACGGGCCTGTTCGGCGTTTTGGCAAGGTGGGCATGGAGCTTTTTGATTTGCGCCAGTTCGACAGGAATGAGGTGCTGCAACAGGTGCTGAACAAGGGAACAACACGCTATCAGCTGACTTACAATGACCGTCCGCTGCAGTTTTTCCGTACCTTTGTCGAGGCCACAGAAAAAGCGAACTATTTTGAACTGCCGCCTGCGGATTCCTGGGAGTTCGTTCGCGAAGAAACACGCTTGTCAGCGCAACCCGAGGTGGTCGCGAAAGGAGCGGATTGCAGCTTCGCGTTCCAGCCGATAGTCGATCCGTTTATGCAGCAGGTCGTCTCCTGGGAGGCGCTTCTCCGCACGCCTGACGGCGGCGCTCCGGGGATCTACTTCGCCAATCTGCCGCGTGACGACGTGTATACCTCTGATTTGCACAGCAAGCAGGTAGCACTCTCAATGGCCAGTGCACTCGGGTTGCAGAACCAGACGTTATCCCTCAACCTGCTGCCTATGACGCTGGTTAACATTCCTAATGCCGTTGATTTCTTGCTCACCGCAATTGAAGCAAACGGTTTTGTCCCTGAGCAAATTGTGGTGGAATTCACCGAGAGCGAAGCCATTTCCCGTTTTGATGAATTCACGGATTCGGTCAGACAGCTAAAAAGTGCAGGCATCAGCGTGACGATCGATCACTTTGGTGCCGGCTTTGCGGGACTACAGCTACTGGCCCAATTCCAGCCCGACAGAATTAAGATTAATCGCGATCTCGTCGCGAACGTGCATAAAAGTGGCCCTCGACAGGCCATCATTCAGGCGATTATCAAATGCTGTTCCTCGCTTGAAATTCAGTTCTGCGCGGTCGGCGTGGAGAAGGCAGAAGAGTGGATGTGGCTGGAATCTGCGGGCATTTCCCAGTTCCAGGGCCATCTGTTTGCAAGCCCCCGGCATGGCGGAATTCCGGCGATTGCATGGCCGGAGAAGAAATTCGATTTTTGATAAAGCTGTACAAAATTCGGCAGACTTAGCTGTACGAGAAGCAAACTTTAGACAACAATGTATTAACAGGTGAAGGGAGAACGACCCCTTTCACCTGAGCAAAATGCGGTCTTAGTTATACAAATGGTTTGTACAATCTGATAAGGTTGGTGTAGTTAGGTATGGAAGTTCTGAGCGTGAGGGAGTTAATGGCCTATTACAGTATCGGCGAAGTGGCCGAACGATGCGGTATCAACCCCGTTACGCTGCGTGCCTGGCAGCGACGTTATGGATTGTTGAAGCCGCAGCGCAGCGAAGGGGGTCATCGTCAGTTTGACGATGAAGATATCCTGCGTATTGAAGAGATCAAACGCCTGATGAAAAGCGGCGTTTCGGTCGGAAAAGTAAAAGCCTTGCTGGAAAATAAAGAAGTCCTGACTCAGGGTAACTGGGTCTCGTTCCAGGAAGAGATGATGACCGTTCTGCGTTATGCCAGCCCGGCAAAGCTGCGCGCCAAAATCGGTGAGTTCCGCCGGGATCACGCCATGGATGCGCTGATTGATAACATCATTTCCCCCGTCCGCCAGCGAATGAATCAGGATCAAAATACTGTACGCCACATGGCGAGCATGCTTGACGGCGTCCTGATTGAATTCGCGGTTCTAAGCCTGGCGGAGTCGCGCAAGAAAGCGGGTAAAGATGCGTTGCTTATCGGCTGGGAATGCGATGACCGTACCCATCTTTGGCTTGAAGCCGCGCGGCTGGCGCAGCAAGGTTGGCACATTGACGTGCTGGCGGACCCGATTGATTCTCCGCGTCCTGAACTTTTCCCGGGGCAAAAAATCTTCGTCTGGACGGGAAAAACGCTTACACCGCGTCAGCAGGAACAGCTGGATCACTGGCGTGAGCAGGGTTTTAGCGTTTCATTTCACCAATAATAATCAGAGGCCTTGAGGGCCTTTTATTGTTTTAGACACTCCCAGAACAAAAGCTATCTCAAAAATAGGCATTTCCGATACATATTTTACTTTTCCTCTCTTCGCTGTTTTCTACAACAGATAATCCATTAATTTTCAAAGTATTGAACAATTAAATCCATCCCGCCCGCATCTTCTGACAGGGTCTATGCTTAATAAAAGTAGACAAAAAGGGCGGTTTAGCCGAATGCCCCTGCTGACAGAGGGTTGAAGTGATAATCGTTATCACTAACATGGTGTTATGCCCTGATGGCTAATCAGATGAGGTGGACCTATGGAACTGCATTCAGAAACCTTCAATCCTGCCGATTTTGCCTGGCGTGGATTAACGCTCACGCCTGCGGCGGCGGCGCATATCCACGAGCTGGTGGCAAAAAATCCCGACATTCTCGGCGTGCGCTTAGGCGTTAAGCAGACCGGCTGCGCGGGCTTTGGCTACGTGCTGGATACCGTCACCGCACCGGAAAAAGATGACCTGGTGTTTGAAACCGACGGCGCAAAGCTGTACGTCGCGCTGCAGGCTATGCCGTTTATCGATGGAACCGAAGTGGATTACGTGCGAGAAGGTTTAAACCAGTTATTCAAATTTCATAACCCGAAAGCCCAGAACGAATGCGGCTGCGGCGAAAGCTTTGGGGTATAGGCGGTACTATGTCTCGTAATACTGAAGCAACGAGTGATGTAAACACCTGGAGCGGCGGACACCTCAACTATAAAGAGGGTTTTTTCACGCAGCTGCAGACCGACGAGCTGGCGAAAGGCATTAATGAAGATGTGGTGCGCGCCATTTCGGCCAAACGTAACGAGCCCGAGTGGATGCTCGAATTTCGCCTGAGCGCATTCCGCGCCTGGCTGGAGATGGAAGAGCCGCACTGGCTGAAAGCCCACTACGACAAGCTGAACTATCAGGATTACAGCTACTACTCCGCGCCCTCCTGCGGCAGCTGTGACGATACCTGCGCCTCGCAGCCCGGCGCGGTCCAGCAGACCGGTGCCGAGAACAGCTTCCTGAGCAAAGAGGTTGAAGAGGCGTTTAACCAGCTGGGCGTGCCCGTGCGCGAGGGGAGAGAGGTGGCGGTGGACGCCATTTTCGACTCCGTCTCGGTGGCGACCACCTACCGTGAAAAGCTGGCCGAGCAGGGGATCATTTTCTGCTCCTTTGGCGAAGCCATTCATGACCATCCCGATCTGGTGAAAAAGTACATCGGCACCGTGGTACCGAGCAACGATAACTTCTTCGCCGCGCTGAACGCCGCGGTAGCCTCTGACGGCACCTTTATCTACGTGCCGAAAGGCGTGCGCTGCCCGATGGAGCTCTCCACCTATTTCCGCATCAACGCCGAAAAAACCGGACAGTTCGAACGCACCATTCTGGTAGCGGACGAAGGCAGCTACGTCAGCTATATCGAAGGGTGCTCCGCCCCGGTGCGCGACAGCTACCAGCTGCACGCGGCGGTGGTTGAGGTCATCATTCACAAAGACGCCGAGGTGAAATACTCCACGGTGCAGAACTGGTTCCCCGGCGACGGCAATACCGGCGGTATCCTGAACTTCGTCACCAAGCGTGCGCTGTGCGAAGGCGAAAACAGCAAAATGTCCTGGACGCAGTCGGAAACCGGCTCCGCTATTACCTGGAAATACCCGAGTTGTATTCTGCGCGGGGATAACTCCATCGGTGAGTTTTACTCGGTGGCGCTGACCAGCGGGCATCAGCAGGCCGATACCGGCACCAAGATGATCCACATTGGGAAAAACACCAAATCGACGATTATCTCGAAGGGGATCTCCGCCGGGCATAGCCAGAACAGCTATCGCGGGCTGGTGAAAATCATGCCGACGGCCACCAACGCGCGTAACTTCACCCAGTGTGATTCTATGCTGATCGGTGCCGACTGCGGGGCGCATACCTTCCCGTACGTGGAGTGTCGGAACAACACGGCTCAGCTGGAGCACGAGGCGACCACGTCGCGCATTGGGGAAGATCAGCTCTTCTACTGCCTGCAGCGCGGCATCAGCGAAGAAGATGCCATTTCGATGATTGTGAACGGCTTCTGTAAGGACGTGTTCTCTGAACTGCCGCTGGAATTCGCCGTTGAAGCACAAAAACTCCTCGCCATTAGTCTTGAACACAGCGTCGGTTAAGGAAAGCACATGTTAAGCATTAAAGATTTACAGGTTAGCGTGGAAGAGAAAGCGATCCTGCGCGGTCTCAATTTTGACGTCAAGCCGGGTGAAGTTCACGCCATCATGGGGCCAAACGGCTCCGGGAAAAGTACGCTTTCAGCGACGCTGGCGGGACGCGAAGATTACGAAGTGACAGGCGGCTCGGTCGAATTTAACGGCAAAGATCTTCTGGAGATGTCGCCGGAAGACCGCGCGGGTGAGGGCATTTTTATGGCCTTCCAGTACCCGGTTGAAATTCCGGGCGTCAGCAACCAGTTTTTCCTCCAGACGGCGCTGAATGCGGTGCGCAAGTATCGCGGCCAGGAGGCGCTGGATCGCTTCGACTTCCAGGATCTAATGGAAGAGAAGATCAAACTGCTAAAAATGCCGGAAGACCTGCTGACCCGCTCGGTCAACGTCGGCTTTTCCGGCGGCGAGAAAAAGCGTAACGATATCCTGCAGATGGCGGTGCTGGAGCCCGAGCTGTGCATTCTGGATGAGACCGACTCCGGTCTGGATATCGACGCCCTGAAGATTGTCGCCGACGGGGTGAATTCCCTGCGCGACGGCAAGCGCTCGTTCATTATTGTCACCCACTACCAGCGCATTCTGGACTACATCAAGCCGGACTACGTCCACGTGCTTTACCAGGGACGTATTGTGAAATCCGGTGATTTTACGCTGGTTAAACAACTGGAGGAGCAGGGATATGGCTGGCTTACCGAACAGCAGTAATGCGCTCCAGCAGTGGCACCGGCTGTTTGAGGAGCAGGGTAATACGCGCTCCGAGCAGGCGCAGCAGCACCTGCAGCAGATGCTGCGCCTCGGCCTGCCGACGCGGAAGCATGAGAACTGGAAATACACCCCACTCGACGGCCTGCTGAACGGCGAGTTTGTGACGCGTCTGGCGGAGATTGATCCGGCCCGGCGCGACGCTCTGGCGCTGACGGTGGATGCGGTGCGTCTGGTCTTTGTCGATGGCGTCTGGCGTCCAGAACTGAGTGATGACGCCCGGGATAGCGGGTTCGATATCGTCATTAACGACGACCGCCAGAGCCTGAGCGCCCCGGTTCAGCCGGAAGTTTTCCTCCACCTGACCGAGAGCCTGGCCCGCAGCGTGACGCATATTCAGGTCAAGCGTAACCAGCGTCCGGCAAAACCGCTGCTGCTGATGCACATCACACAGGGCGTGGAGGGCGATGAGATCAACACCGCGCACTATCGCCATCACCTTGAGCTGGCGGAGGGGGCGGAGGCCACGGTAATCGAACATTACGTCAGCCTCAACGAGACCCGCCACTTTACTGGGTCGCGGCTGACGATGAACGTTGCCGCCAATGCGCAGCTTCACCACATCAAGCTGGCGTTTGAGAATCCGCAGAGCCACCATTTTGCCCATAACGATCTTCTGCTGGGCCAGGATGCCGCGGCGTACAGCCACAGCTTCCTGCTCGGCGGCGCGGTGCTGCGCCACAACACCAGTACGCAGCTTAACGGTGAGAACACTACGCTGCGCATCAACAGCCTGGCGATGCCGGTGAAGGCAGAAGTGTGCGACACGCGCACCTGGCTTGAGCACAACAAAGGCTACTGCAACAGCCGCCAGCTGCACAAAACCATCGTCAGCGATAAAGGGCGGGCGGTGTTTAACGGCCTGATTAACGTGGCCCAGCACGCCATCAAAACCGACGGGCAGATGACCAACAACAATCTGCTGCTGGGGCGCCTGGCGGAAGTGGACACCAAGCCGCAGCTGGAGATCTACGCCGACGACGTAAAATGCAGTCACGGCGCGACGGTCGGTCGGATCGACGACGAGCAGATGTTCTACCTGCGCTCGCGCGGCATCGACCAGCAGGCGGCGCAGAAAATGATCATCTACGCCTTTGCGGCGGAGCTTACGGAAGCGCTGCACGATGGCGTATTGAAGCAGCAGGTGCTGGCCCGCATTGGTCAGCGTCTGCCCGGAGGCGAAGCATGAGTTTTCCCGTAGAGAAAGTGCGGGCCGATTTCCCGGTTCTGACCCGTGAAGTGAACGGCCTGCCGCTGGCCTATCTCGACAGCGCGGCCAGCGCGCAGAAGCCGAATCAGGTGGTGGATGCGGAAGCCGAGTTCTACCGCCACGGCTACGCCGCCGTGCATCGCGGTATTCATACCCTGAGCGCCGAGGCGACCCAGCGCATGGAAAACGTGCGCACGCAAATTGCAGCCTTCCTCAATGCACGCCTGCCGGAAGAGCTGGTATTTGTGCGCGGCACAACCGAGGGGATTAACCTCGTCGCCAACAGCTGGGGCAACGCCCAGGTGCGCGCGGGGGATAACATCATCATCACCCAGATGGAGCACCATGCCAATATTGTGCCGTGGCAGATGCTCTGCGAGCGTGTCGGCGCGCAGCTGCGGGTCGTTCCGTTGAACGACGACGGCACGCTGCAGCTGGAGCAGCTTGACGCCCTGCTGGACGATAAAACGCGGCTGGTGGCGGTCACCCAGGTCTCTAACGTGCTGGGCACCGAAAACCCGGTGACAGAGATTATCGCAAAAGCCCATCAGGCCGGCGCGAAGGTGCTGATTGACGGCGCGCAGGCGGTGATGCACCACGCGGTGGACGTACAGGCGCTGGACTGTGATTTCTACGTATTCTCCGGGCATAAGCTCTATGGCCCGACCGGGATTGGCGTGCTGTATGTGAAAGAGGACATCCTGCAGGCGATGCCGCCGTGGGAAGGGGGCGGATCGATGATCGCCACCGTCAGCCTGACGGAAGGGACGACCTACGCCCGCGCGCCCTGGCGTTTCGAGGCGGGCACCCCCAACACCGGCGGGATTATCGGCCTGGGGGCGGCGGTGTCATACGTCTCCGCAATCGGCCTCGACGCCATCCAGGAATACGAACAGCTGCTGATGCACTACGCGCTGCAGGAGCTTGCCAGCGTGCCGGACCTTACCCTGTATGGCCCGGCTGACCGACAGGGCGTGATTGCCTTTAACCTGGGGAAACACCACGCCTATGACGTGGGCAGCTTCCTCGATAATTACGGCGTGGCCGTCCGTACCGGGCACCACTGCGCCATGCCGCTGATGGCGTTTTACCAGGTGCCGGCAATGTGCCGCGCATCGCTGGTGATGTATAACACAATGGAAGAGGTCGACAGGCTGGTGGCGGGGCTTAAGCGCATTCACCAGCTGCTGGGCTAAGAAGAGGCAAAAGATGGCAGAACTGCCGGACAGAGACAAATTGCTGCGCAACTTTGGACGCTGTGCAAACTGGGAAGAGAAGTACCTTTATATCATCGAGCTGGGGCAGCGTCTGCCGCCGCTCGGAGAAGAGGCGCATAACCCGGAAAACATTATTCAGGGCTGCCAGAGCCAGGTGTGGATTGTGATGGAGCAGTCTGACGACGGCACTATCGCCCTGCACGGCGACAGCGATGCGGCCATTGTAAAAGGGCTGATTGCGGTCGTCTTTATTCTTTACCACCGGATGTCGGCGCAGGATATCGTCGCGTTCGATGTCCGCCCGTGGTTTGAAAAAATGGCCCTGACCCAACACCTCACCCCGTCCCGCTCTCAGGGGCTGGAAGCGATGATTCGCGCCATTCGCGCCAAAGCTGCAATCCTTAGCTAGACTTACAGAACAGCATTCATTCTGTTTCGCGAGGTGGTTCCCGCCTCGCTGGTTTTTCAGCTTTCTGGCATCCTGCCAGTGAATAAGGAATCTCAGCATGAAGCGCGCGTCTCTAATAACTCTATTACTCCTCAGTTCGCTCGGTACGTTTAATTCGGCCCGCGCGATGGACTATCCGTTGCCGCCCGCAGGTAGCCGTCTGATTGGGCAAAATCAAACCTACACGATACAGGAAGGAGATAATAAGCTTCAGACTATCGCCCGTCGGTTTAATACGGCGGCGCAGGTGATCCTTGAAACGAACAATACCATTGCGCCAGTAAACCCGGCACCGGGTACCGTTATCACCATCCCGTCGCAGATGTTGCTGCCGGATACCCCGCGCGAAGGCATTGTGGTTAACCTGGCCGAGCTTCGGCTCTACTACTTCCCGCCGGGAGAAAATATTGTCCAGGTATTCCCGCTCGGCATCGGACAGTTGGGGCTGGAAACGCCGGTGAGCACCACCCGCGTCAGCCAAAAAATCCCTAATCCAACCTGGACGCCAACGGCGGGCATCAGAGCGCGTTCCCTGGCCCAGGGAATTAAATTGCCACCCGTCGTCCCGGCGGGGCCAAATAACCCGCTGGGGCGCTATGCGCTGCGTCTGGGAATTGGTAATGGGGAATATCTTATTCACGGCACCAGCGCGCCGGACAGCGTAGGTCTGCGCGTCAGTTCCGGCTGTATGCGAATGAACGCCCCGGATATTAAAGCCCTGTTTGAACAGGTGCGGGTCGGCACGCGGGTACAGATCATCAACGAGCCGGTGAAATTCTCGGTTGAGCCGGACGGTAAACGTTATATTGAGGTCCACCGTCCGCTGGCGCAGGTGGAGGGCGAGAACCCGCAGATTTCGCCCATTACCCACTCGGCAGACTTTGCCACCTTTGTTTCTCAGGCCGGAAGCGATAAGGCGTTAATTGATAAAGCCCTGGCGCGCCGTGCCGGGATCCCGGTTGTCGTATCCGCGGGTAGTGGCCCTTCGGCCAGCAATAGCGTGTTGTCAGTGCAGAACAGCCGGGTGTCTGCTGCGGTAGCAGAAGAGGAAGGGGAAAAGGTAACGCAGTAGCAGTTTGACGCAGGCAAAAAAAATGGCGCACAATGTGCGCCATTTTATTAACAGGTACTATTACTTACGGTATTTAGTAGCCTGGTTGTCCAGACGCTGGTTAGCGCGAGCTGCGTCGTCTTTAGCAGCCTGAACGTCGGAACGCATTGCGTTCACGTCGTTGCTCAGCTGGTCAACTTTTGCGTTCAGAGTCTGAACGTCAGAAGACAGCTGATCGATTTTAGCGTTGCTGGAGCAACCAGCCAGCAGAGTAGAACCCAGGATTACCGCGCCCAGTACCAGTTTAGTACGATTCATTATTAATACCCTCTAGATTGAGTTAATCTCCATGTAGCGTTACAAGTATTACACAAACTTTTTTGGGTTGAGAATATTTTTTTGATGGGAATACGCCTATTTTTGATCGTTCGCTCAAAGAAGCATCGAATCAGTGCGTTTTGAGTAAAAAGCTATGTAAAAAAAGGCATTTTTCATCGGATTCATCTTAGATAAATCGCATTTAAATAGAAAAACCCGATTTGCTTTTTGAATGAATTTGGCTAATGCCGGGAATAAAAAAAGCGCCCATTGGGCGCTTTTTATCAAATTTAATTCGTTCGTGAATTATTACAGCACGTGAACGGAGGCAGTATTGGTTGTTCCGCTTGGTACCAGAGCACCAGAAACCATTACAACCACGTCGCCCTTCTGCGCCAGACCGCTTTCCAGAGCCATTGCTTTACCCTGAATGTAGAAATCGTCAGTCGAGGCGATCTCTTTGACCAGGTGCGCAACCACGCCTTTGCTCAGCACCAGCTGACGTGCGGTGGTTTCGTTGGTGGTCAGGGCCAGGATGGTGGCATCCGGGAAGTATTTACGCACTGCGCGCGCAGATTTACCGCCCTGGGTCGCAACAACAATCAGTGGCGCTTCCAGTTTCTCAGCGGTTTCTACCGCACCGCGGCATACTGCTTCAGTGATGCGCAGCTTGCGGCTGTCGTTGTTGAAGTCCAGACGGCTGGTCATCACGCGGTCAGTACGTTCGCAGATGGTCGCCATGATGCCGACCGCTTCCAGAGGGTATTTCCCTTTCGCGGATTCACCGGACAGCATTACTGCATCGGTACCGTCGAGGATGGCGTTCGCCACGTCGCCTGCTTCAGCGCGGGTAGGGCGTGGGTTTTTGATCATGGAGTCCAGCATCTGCGTGGCGGTGATAACCACTTTACGCGCGCGAACACATTTCTCGATCATCATCTTCTGCGCGAAGATCACTTCTTCAACCGGGATTTCAACGCCCAGGTCGCCACGAGCAACCATGATGCCGTCAGACGCTTCGAGGATTTCGTCGAAGTTGTTCAGGCCTTCCTGGTTTTCGATTTTGGAGATGATCTGGATCTTCTCGCCGCCGTGGGCTTTCAGGTGCTCACGAATTTCAACCACGTCGGAACGCTTACGGATGAAGGACGCCGCAACGAAATCAACGCCTTGTTCGCAGCCGAAGATCAGGTCCTGTTTGTCTTTCTCCGCCAGTGCTGGCAGCGCGATAGAAACGCCCGGCAGGTTAACGCCTTTGTTTTCGCCCAGGTCGCCGTTGTTCAGCACTTTACAGATAACCTTGTTACCTTCGATAGCGGTGACTTCCATACCGATCAGACCATCGTCGACCAGCACGGTGTTACCCACGGACAGATCGCTGGTGAAGCCTTCATAGGTGACCGCAACGATTTCGCTGTTACCAATAACGGATTTGTCGGTAGTGAAGGTGAAGGTCTGGCCCGCTTTCAGAGAGACGTCGTTACCGCCTTCCAGTTTGATGGTACGGATTTCCGGACCTTTGGTGTCGAGCAGGATCGCCGCTTTTTTACCGGTCTTGCTCATCACGTTGCGCAAGTTCTGGATACGCTGACCGTGTTCTGCGTAGTCACCGTGGGAAAAGTTCAGACGCATCACGTTCATGCCGGCGTCCAGCATTTTGCTCAGCATCTCTTCGGATTCGGTTTTCGGGCCGATAGTACAAACAATTTTCGTCTTTTTCATGACAGTCTTAGTCTTTAAGTTGGGAAGGATATGGAAATCTCGCTCCGGGGGCGCACCGCCGCGGAGTCAAACCTGTGTTGCAAAAGAGTATATGACACGCACTAAGGATAGGAGACATCAAATGAGCGTGCAGAAGAAAGTGTGCCTGAGTGACAGCCCAACGAAGGAGAGGAGAAGTTGTACGTTGTTTTTTGTATTCCAAGCGCTGAAACCATTCACTAGGGATTTGGCGCGCATTATACGCTAATTTTAAGATAAAAGGAAAATGGAAACGGTGTTTCAGAATTAATCAATGCCGTTTCACATAATATTGTTATCAAGGCGTTAAGCCATGATGACAACTTTTGGCGGCAGGTGAGCGACCTGCCGCCGTTTGCTTATTTTTGCAGCGCCTGGCTGAGGTCGGCAATCAGGTCTTTTGGATCTTCAATGCCTACCGAGAGGCGGATCAGCTGCGGCACAATACCGTTTGCCAGCCGTTGCTCCAGCGGAATCGAGGCGTGCGTCATGCTGTAAGGCTGGCTCACAAGGCTCTCCACCCCGCCCAGGCTTTCCGCGAGGGTGAACAGCTTCAGGTTGCGAATCACCTCGGTGGCGCGTTGCGCATCGCCTTTTACCACGACGGAAATCATGCCACCGGGCAGCGCCATCTGCGTGCGGGCTAGTTGGTACTGCGGATGTGATTCCAGGCCGGGATAGAATACCTTTTCGACCAGAGGATGCTGCGCCAGCCATTGCGCAATCTCCAGCGCGTTGCTGCTGTGCTTTTCTACCCTCAGCGCAAGCGTGCGGATACCGCGCAGGGTCAGGAAGCTGCTGAACGGATCCAGGACACCACCGACCGCATTTTGCAGATAGCCAAGCTGGTCCGCCAGCGCCGGATTATCTCCCACCACTGCCAGCCCAGCCACCACGTCAGAGTGGCCGTTAAGGTATTTGGTGGCGGAGTGCACCACGATATCGAAACCGGACTCCAGCGGACGGTGGATCACCGGCGATGCGAACGTGTTATCCGCCACGCTGATGACGTTATGACGACGGGCGATCGCCGCAATGGCCGCCAGATCCGCCAGCTTCAGCAGCGGGTTGGTCGGCGTTTCGACCCACACCATGCGGGTCTCCGGGCGAATGGCGGCCTCAAGCCCGGCCAGGTCGTCCGGCTTAACCCAGCTGACCTGCAGGCCGGTGCTGCGTTTGCGCACGTTTTCAATCAGGCGGTACGTCCCGCCGTAAACGTCATCAATGGCGACGATATGGCTGTCTTTATCCAGCAGCTCGAGCACCGTGGAGATGGCCGCCAGACCGGAAGCAAAGGCGTAGCCGCGCGTGCCGCCTTCCAGTTCGGCGATGGCGGTTTCCAGCGCATGGCGCGTTGGGTTGCCGCTGCGGGAATACTCATAGCCGGTATGCTCGCCCGGTGACGGTTGCGCAAACGTCGACGTGGCGTAAATCGGCGGCATGACGGCGCCGTGCGGGTCGTTGAATGCGCCGCTGTGGACGCTCAGGGTTGCCAGGTTTTTCATCGTTTAATCCTTTATTGCTGTAGACGATTGCGCCACGCGGTCAGGACGTCGCTGCGCGTAATCAGACCGAGAAAACGGTCATTGTCGTTAATGACGGCCACCAGACCGCGGTCGAAGATGGCGTGCAGGGCACTCTCCGTGGCACGTTTATCGAGAAATTCCACCTGACGGGTCATGGCCGCCGTGACCGGCAGGGCAAAGCGGTCGCCGTCGCCGCCGATATGCCGCAGCAGATCCCACTCGTCGATAATGCCCACCACCTTGCCGTTCTCCAGGACCGGCAACTGAGAGATGTCATACAGACGCATGCGTGCCAGTACGGTGGAAAGCGTATCGTCCGGCGCGGCGGTGACGGTAGCGCCTTCATCATGGCGCAGGGCAATGTAGTCAGAGAGGTCGCCCGCCTGAGGGCGCGTGATAAGCCCCTGCTGGCGCATCCAGTCGTCGTTAAACATCTTCGAGAGATACTTATTGCCGCTGTCACAGGCAAAGGTCACCACGCGCTTCGGCGTGGTCTGCGCCTGGCAATACTTCAGCGCCGCCGCCAGCAGCGTGCCGCTGGAGGAGCCCGCCAGAATGCCTTCCGTCTTCAGCAGCTCGCGCGCGGTGGCGAAGGCTTCGCGGTCGGAGATGCGCCAGGCGCGATTCACCCCTTCGATGTGGGCCAGCGGGGGAATAAAGTCTTCGCCAATGCCCTCCACCAGCCAGGAGCCCGCGTCGTGGTAGCGTCCGGTTTCCACCTGGTCAGCGAGAACGGATCCGGCCGGGTCAGCCAGGACAAACTCCGTGTGCGGAGAGTGCTCGGCGAACCACGCCTGCAGGCCACCGAGCGTACCACCTGAGCCGACGCCGACGACGATGGCGTCAATCTTGCCGTCAAGCTGTTCATAGAGTTCCGGTGCCGTGGTGGTGCGGTGCGCCAGCGGGTTGGCCACGTTATTAAACTGGTCGATGTAAAACGCGCCGGGCAGCTCGTTGGCCAGACGCCGGGCGTAATCCTGGTAATAGGCGGGGTGGCCCTTATTCACGTCCGAGCGGGTCAGCACCACCTGAGCACCCAGCGCGCGCAGGTGGAAAATCTTTTCGCGGCTCATTTTGTCGGGCACTACGAGGATCAGCGAGTAGCCTTTCTGGGCGGCGATCAGCGCCAGGCCGAGGCCGGTATTGCCCGCCGTGGCCTCAATAATCGTGCCGCCCGGCTGCAGCTGGCCGGTACGTTCCGCTTCGTTAATCATCGACAGCGCAACGCGGTCTTTAATCGAGCCGCCGGGGTTCTGGTTTTCCAGCTTCAGAAACAGCGAGCAGGGACCGGTATCAAGCTTATGCAGCTGGATCAGCGGCGTGCGGCCAATCAGTTCGGTGACGGAGTGGTAAATCGTCATGATGTTTTCCTTTCGGGATGTCATGACGGGATGATAGGGCGGTGAAATTTTCTCAATAAAGAACCATTCACTGCCGTTTAGAACGGAAAGGAATATAAATACCGTTTTTGGATGTCAGGACAGCAAGACGTAAAGTTGTCTGGATGTGAGGATGGCTATATCGGCATAAAATGCTGAAAAAATGACCGCTTTTACGGAAGGTAAGCCAGCATATATGCGTCTCGTAGATAATCATTGCTGAAATTGGTCTAAATGCTTCCCACCCGGTAAATCCGCTGTTTATTTCCGAAAGTTATAACACATTCTTTTTTGTTCATTTAAAAGCTGATAACGCCTGTTTACTATCTTTTGGACATCCATACTGCTAAACCGCCAAGGGCGGCACGGATAACGAATAAGAATGATTGTACTGAGCAATATTTCGAAGGTTTTTGACAACGGAAAGGTGGCACTCACAGCCGTTGATAACGTCAATTTGACGATAGCACAGGGACAAATATACGGAATTATCGGTTACAGCGGCGCCGGGAAAAGCACGCTGATTCGCCTGCTGAACGGTCTGGAGAAACCCAGCGCCGGGAGCGTCACCATTAACGGGCAGGATATCTCCGCCGCAAAAGGTGAAGCACTGCGTCAGGCGCGTCTGAAGATCAGCATGGTGTTTCAGCACTTCAACCTGCTGTGGTCGCGCACGGTGAGTGAGAACATTGCTTTCTCTATGCAAATTGCCGGTGTGCCAAAAGCGAAGATTAAGGCGCGCGTCGCCGAACTGGTGGAGCTGGTTGGTCTGAAGGGACGCGAAAATGCGTATCCGTCGCAGCTGAGCGGCGGGCAAAAGCAGCGCGTGGGGATTGCGCGCGCGCTGGCCAACAACCCCGACGTGCTGCTCTGCGATGAGGCTACGTCCGCGCTCGACCCGCAGACCACCGATCAGATCCTCGATCTGCTGCTGGACATTAACCGCCGCTTCAAGCTCACCATCGTGCTGATCACGCACGAGATGCACGTGGTGCGCAAAATCTGCGACCGCGTGGCGGTGATGGAGAACGGCAAAGTGGTGGAAGAGGGCGACGTGCTGAGCGTCTTTACCCATCCGCAGCAGCCGATTACGCAGCAGTTTGTCCGCCAGGTCAGCCAGTACGCCGAGGAAGAGACCTTCAATACCGAACTGGCAAACGATCTGGAAGGCACGGTGATCAGGCTGACCTTTACCGGACACAGCACGCATAAGCCGATTGTCGGGGAACTCACCCTGCGCTACGGCCTGCCGTTTAACATCCTGCACGGAAAAATGACGCAGACCGCCCACGGTGTTTTCGGGCAGCTCTGGGTCCACGTGGCGGCATCCGATGAACAACTGAACAATATCCTCGCCGACCTGCAGCACAGCGATATTGAAGGCGAGGTAATTAAACATGTCTGAGAATCTCTTTCCGCATCTCAAGTGGGATCAGCTCTGGGCTGCAACGCTGGAGACGCTGTACATGACCGCGCTGTCCGGCGTGGCGACCTTTGTTCTGGGCATCGTGCTGGGCCTGGCGCTGTTTTTAACCGCGCGCGGTGGCTTGTTCCACAACCGCACGGTCTACAGCGTCATTTCGATAGTGGTGAACGTGTTCCGCTCGATTCCGTTCATCATTCTCATCGTTCTGCTGATCCCGTTCACCAAGACCGTCGTCGGCACCATTCTTGGTGCCAACGCGGCGCTGCCGGCGCTGATCGTGGGTGCCGCACCGTTCTACGCACGCCTGGTGGAAATTGCCCTGCGTGAAGTGGATAAAGGCGTGATAGAAGCCACGCGCTCGATGGGCGCACGGCTTAGCACGCTCGTGTTTCGGGTTTTACTGCCGGAATCATCACCTGCACTGGTATCAGGTATTACGGTGACGCTGATTGCGCTGGTGAGCTACAGCGCCATGGCGGGGGTGATTGGCGCCGGTGGTTTAGGAAATCTGGCTTATCTGGAAGGATTCCAGCGCAACCATGGTGACGTCACGCTGGTGGCAACGGTGACCATTTTAATCATCGTTTTCATTATCCAGTTCTGCGGCGATGTCATTACTTCACTGTTAGATAAACGCTAATAAATACACACAGGAACCACATCATGAAAAAGACACTGACACTGATCGCCGCCGCAACCCTGAGCGCCCTGAGCTTCGCCTCCTGGGCCGACACCCTGACCGTGGGGGCATCCAACACGCCGCACGCCGAAATTCTGGAGCAGGCCAAGCCGATTCTGGCGAAGCAGGGTATCGACCTGGAGATTAAACCGTTCCAGGACTACATTCTGCCGAACACTGCGCTGGCGGGTCATGACATCGACGCGAACTATTTCCAGCACATTCCTTACCTGAACAGCGTGCTGAAAGATCATGCGGGCGATAAAGACTACGATTTTGTCAGTGCGGGCGCGATCCACATTGAGCCAATCGGCATCTACTCAAAAAAATACAAATCCCTGAAGGACCTGCCGGAAGGCGGCAAGATCATCATGCGTGATGCGGTTTCCGAGGAAGGCCGTATTCTCTCCATCTTCGAAAAAGAGGGCGTGATCAAGCTGAAGCCGGGCATCGACAAAGTGACGGCGCGCATCAGCGATATCGTTGAGAACCCGAAAAAACTGAAGTTCACGCCGAACGTGGAAGCGTCCCTGCTGCCGCAGATGTACAACAACGACGAAGGCGACGCGGTGGTGATTAACGCCAACTATGCGATAGACGCCGGTCTGGATCCGGTTCACGACCCGATTGCGGTAGAGAGCGGTGAAAACAACCCGTACGCCAACATCATTACTGTGCATCGCGGCGACGAGAAAAAGAAAGACATCGTCGCGCTGGTGAACGTGCTGCACTCCAAAGAGATTCAGGACTGGATCCGCACCAAATACAAAGGCGCGGTCATTCCAGTAAACAACTAATTATTTGATTTTCCAGATGAAGCCCGGCGAGATCCTCGCCGGGCTTCTTTTTTGTATCCGGCGGGAGAATCATTTAAGCTCAACGTTTAACAGGCAATGGAGTGATGACGATGGGTAACGTGACCAAAGATGAAGCGCTGTACCAGGAGATGTGCCGGGTGGTCGGAAAGGTGGTGCTGGAGATGCGTGATTTAGGGCAGGAGCCGAAGCATATTGTCATTGCGGGCGTGCTGCGCACGGCGCTGGCGAACCAGCGCATCAAGCGCAGCGCACTGACAACCGAAGCGATGGAAACGGTGGTTAAGGCGCTGGCCGGCTAACGCGCCAGCGTTTCGCGACCTGTTCAAGCGAGCAGCAGAGCAAGTAATAGACCGCACCCGTAAAGATAAAGATGGCCGCCGGGTAGATTTGCACCCGGTTATTGACCTGTCCCGCCACCGTTGTCAGCTCCGGGACGTTGACGATGAATGCCAGCGACGTATCCTTCAGCAGGCTGATAAAAATTCCCACCAGCGACGGCAAAATATTTCTCAGCGTCTGCGGCAGCAGCACGCGCCACAGGGTTTGCTGCGTGCTGAACCCCTGAGACAGCGCGGCCTCGTTTTGACCCGCTGGGAGCGCCCTGAGCCCGGCAAAAACCGAATGCATCACCGATGCCGCCGTAAACCAGGCCAGCGCCAGCGTCACGGTCAGCGCCCCCGGCAGATCCCCTCCGGTGATCAGCGGCAACAGATACCACATCCAGAAAATCACAAAAATCAGGGGAATACCGCGAATCAACTCCGCCCACAGAAAAAGCCCCCTGCGCACCAGCCCAGGATAGCGCCAGGCGAGGCACGCCAGCGTCACGCCGCCGGGAAGCGCAAGCAGGGCGGCCCCTGCGGCCATCAGCAGCGAAAGCAGTACGCCGCCGGGTTCACCCGCTGCCGTTCGTCCCCACAGCAGATAATCCAGGTTTTCGAAAATAACGTTAAATCCTGTAACCATCTTTTTTCCTCCCTGAATGCGGACCGACGCGCACCAGCACCATCCCCATGACAATGCCGGTAAGCAAATAGAGCACCGTACCGACGATAAACGCCTCCATGGCGTGGGCGTTGTAACTTTCAATCTGCCGGACCTGGTAGGTTAGCTCAGCGAAGCCAATCCCGCTGGCGAGCGAGGAGAGCTTCATCAAATTGAGGTACTGGCCGACAACGGGCTGCCAGGCGTTGGCGAGCCCCTGCGGCAGAAGGATGTAGCGAAATAAACGCCACGAGGAGAACCCTTGCGCCAGCGCCGCTTCCTGCTGTCCGGCAGGAACAGAACGCAGTCCCGATGCCGCTTCCTCAATTAAAAACGCCGAAGTAAAAACGCCCAGCCCCCAGGCAGAACATAAAAACTCAGGGGTAAACCACCAGACGTCGCCGGGCAGAATTGACCAGCTGTGATCCGCATTCACCGCGTCTCGAAAGCCCTGCGGTAACCCGTTCCAGGCGGCGAAATACCAGAACAGCAGCTGGACCAACAGCGGCGTATTGCGAAACAGCGATACCCAGCCGCTGACGACCGCATTCCCGATGCGTCCACCGGAAAGACGCAGGAGCAAAAAGAACGGTGCAAGCAGGCTGGCGATCAGGCCCCCCGCCAGCGTCACCCACAGGGTGGTGAGAAATCCGGAGAGTATCCACTGCAGAGGCTGTCCGGCCAGCACGCCCTGCCAGTCGAGGGCGGGCATCAGAGGTGCTCCTGGTGCAGCGGGTTCAGCACTTTTTGCAGGAAACGCTGCGCCCGGGGATGCGACGGTTGACTGAAAAATTGCCCCGGCGGCGCGGTTTCAAGAATCTGCCCGCCGTCGATAAAGACAATCCGGTCGGCAATTTCCCGGGCGAACTGCATCTCATGAGTCACGACAATCATGGTGATCCCGCTATGGGCAAGGGCTTTCATGACGAATAACACTTCGCCAATCATCTCCGGATCGAGCGCCGACGTCGGCTCGTCGAAGAGGATGATCTGCGGCGACGAGGCCAGGGCGCGGGCAATCGCCACGCGCTGCTGCTGGCCGCCGGAAAGCTCAGCGGGGAGGTGGTGAGCCTTTTCCTGCATTCCGACCTTCTCCAGCAGTGCCAGCGCGCGCTCCTGAGCTGGCTGCGGCTTCCAGCCGTGCACATGCTCCAGTGCGAGGGTGATGTTCTGGCTGGCGGTGAGGTGGGCATACAGATTGAACTGCTGAAACACAAATCCAACGCGGCTGCGCAGCTGACGCAGCCTGCTGCCGGAAAGCTGCCCGGTCGGCTTGCTGTCGACCAGGATTTCCCCGCCGCTCAGGGTTTCAAGCTGATTGATAAGACGGATCAGCGTTGATTTACCCGAACCGGAAGGGCCGAGAATAGCAACCACTTCACCGGGCGTGATGGTGAGGTTAATGTCGCGTAAAACCTGATGGTCGCCGTAGCGTTTGTCCACGTGACGAAACTCAACGCTGGCCTGTTCCAGATGTGAAAAATCCGCGGCACCGGCCGCGGAGTGGGAAAATAAACCTGAGAGCATAATTACCTGGCTTCTATTTTAAAGGCGCGAGGCTGTGGAGCGGGCGTATTTGGGCCAAACCAGACGTCATAGATTTTTGCCGCCTGACCGTTCTTCTCGAGATTAACCAGCTCATCATTGACGGCTTTCAGCAGCGCCGTTTCACCTTTCTTCACCCCGACGCCAATTTCTTCTTTACTGAGCAGGTCGGGCAGAATTTTGAAGTTGGCTTTATCCGGCGCCTGCGCCAGCAGCCCGGCCAGAATGGTGCTGTCCTGGGTGATGGCCTGCACGTTGCCGTTGCGCAGCGCGGTCAGCGCCAGCGGGATATCGTCATAAGAGAGGACGCGGGACTGCGGGAAACGCTGGTGGAGCGCCTGTTCACCCGTGGTGCCTTTGACCGCGCCAATGCGCGCCCGGCTGTATTCATCCAGCTTATCGGGCGATTTGGCGGGAACCAGGAACTGTTGTCCGGTCACGAAATAGGGGGTGGAGAAATCAATCACCTGCGCGCGTTCCGGGGTGATGGTGATATCCGCTACGATCAGGTCTGCTTTACCGGACTGAAGCAGCGGAATTCGGTTGGCCGGATTGGTGGCAACCAGTTCAAGCTTCACGCCGAGTGATTTTGCCAGTGCTTTGGCAAAGTCCACGTCGTAACCCACGATCTCGTGCGTTTTTGCATCAATTGAGCCAAACGGTGGGTTGGCGTCAAACGTGGCGACTTTCACCACCCCCGCGGCCTTAATATCCTCCAGCCGATCGGCCAGCGCCTGCGCTGAAAACAGGCTCCCGGCGGCCAGTAATCCCAGAACTGCCGTCCCTTTTTTAAACCTTTTCATCTTTGCTGCCATAGTCATCGTTCGTCCCGTTGTTTTTGTTTTGCACCGTTACGCTCCCATAAGCAAAAGCTATCGCCAAATAAGAAAATGTTCTTTGCTCTATACAAAAAAGCATTAGTGAACAGTGTGTTACCGGCAGGTAAATGTAAGGAGCTATTTGCACGTCCTGCACATCGACTGCCGGAATTGATATTTCCGCGGCCAGGAAACGCGTGCTTAACTCAGGGCTGGTGAAGCGAGAGGGGTAAAGGCAATGAAAAAATGGATCGGCACGCTACGGCGGTTTTTTGCGACCCGGCCAGCGAATGCGGAGAACAGCGCGCAGCGTGTTCTGGAGTCAATACTGCCTGTTGCCAGCCTGTATGGCGTGGACGTCGCTAACATCGACCCGGAGTGGTTCCATGATAAAACGTCACGCTGAACTTCGCCGCACGCGCGAAACGTACTGGAATGAACTGTGCGTGATCCGTGTAAAGCAGGGATGAACGGAAAAATACGCGGGCAAATCCTCGGTAAACCCTGGCCGTTTTGATACCAATATCTCCTTTCTCAGAAGGAGATGATAATGAAACGGACAGTATTAACCCCGGCACTTTCTGCCACCGCACTACTGATTGCCATGCAGGCGGCGCACGCTGCGCCACAGGCGCACGTCGTCTGCGGTTACTCCCACACGCTCGGCGACGATGCCATTATGATGCACGGCATGCCCAACGAGGCCATGCTGCACGATTTTTTTGGCAACGTGCAAACGGATGCCTTCTCCAGCCGTGAATCGCTGCGTAAAGATGAAAAGACCACCTGCGATAACAAAGCAGACAGCTCGGCCTACTGGGCACCCTCTCTGAAATTGCCTGACGGAACGGTGGTCAAACCCGCCTATCAAAAAACCTATTATCAGGCATCGAACGTCGACACCTGGCCGCTGCACCCGTTCCCGGCGGGGCTGTCGCTGCTGGCGGGCGATCATCACGGCACCGCGCCGAATCCACATATCACCTTCCTGTGCGCTAACGGCAAGGGCTACACCACCAAAACGGGTGAGGTCTGCGGCTTACGCAAGGCGAACGATGCCGTGCAGTTTAATATCGGCATTCAGTTTCCGAACTGCTGGGACGGGGTAAATCTTAAGCCCGCTCACGGTCTGGCCAACGCCACCTACGACACCAAAGGGCAGTGCCCGTCCGACTTCCCGGTGAAAATTCCCACTGTGAACATGAACATTGCGTACGTGCTCCCGACGATTAGCTCGCTCGATACCAGCAAAGCGCAGCTTTCTCTCGACCCCATCATGCACGGCAACGAGCGTGAAGAGCGGTGGGGGAGCCTGTATACGGCGCATGCTGATTTTATGAACGGCTGGACGGAAGATGCCGCGTGCTTTATGACCGATCTGTGCATGAACCGCGGTCTGGACTGCGGCACCACCGTTCCGTATGGTTATTCAAAAGCGAAGGCCAGCGTCTGGCTCAGCAGCCTGGAGCCCGCGCTTACCCAGCCAGAGCCCCAGGTCCTGCTGGTGCAGGATAACTGGCAGAACGGCGGGCGCACCAAAAACAGCGAAACGCTGTCGCTGGTGAAGTTTCACATTCCCCCGCTGCCTGCCGGACAGGATCCTTCGCAGTTTAAATACCGCGTGCGGATTTATGGCGGGAAAGTGGAAACCAACGGCGCGGATCAAATTTTCTTCTATCCGGCAAGCAACGACTGGGATCCGGCCAGCGTGAGCTGGCAGTCGCGGCCAGCCTGTAACTACCGCTCGGATGCGGTGCTTTACCTTAACCACTCCCGCGAATACCGGATGGTGGACGTGGATAAGGCGGTGCGCAAGGCGCTGGCAGAAGGGAAAACCGAGATTTCGTGGTACATCGGCGGCGATCGTCAGGGAAATCACTACCAGTTTGAGACGGCGTCTTCCCCGCAAAGCCTGATCCTGATGCTGACCGGCTTTAGCAAAACGCCTGAGATCTGATTACGCCCGCGTTTTTTTGTTCTCAGCAACGTTAACTGGTAATGTCGACAGTCTGAAAAATGAGAAGGGCATTCTGGTTACCCTGACCGTACTGCTGGAAGGGTGCAGTAATAAAGAGGTGGCTGCACGCCTGAACCTTTCCCCGAGAACCGTGGAAGCGCACCGTGCGGCGGCCATTGACGGGCTGAAAAAGTAAAATAAAAAAGCACCGGTTTACCGGTGCTTTTTTTATCAAATCTTGCAGGCATCACCGCAGTCGTCGTCGGCAACAATCGCCTGCGCTTTTTTATCCGCGTCGTCCAGACGTTCCGCGTTACGCTCTTCCGCTTCATCCAGACCGTTAAAAACTAAGTTATCGAGATCAATTTCCATGTTGCACCTGCTCTGTTCGGTTTTTGATACTGGCATAGTATAGGGTAAAAAACGTCGGCAATGTACCTCGCAGCACATAAGGATAATCCCTGCCATACTCAGTGCTTTATCACCGAGGAGCGCTCATGATTACACTCTGTAAAACCTGCGGTACCTCCTATGATGGAAAGCCGGAGAGATGTCCGATTTGCGAGGATGAACGCCAGTATGTCCCGGTCAGCGGTCAGGCGTGGATTGATTACGCGACGGTGACGGCCACGCACGTGAATAAATGGCAGCTGCTGGAGCCCGCGCTGTTCAGTATCAAAACGGTTCCCGCTTTTGCGATTAACCAGAGGGCGCTGCTTCTGCGCACCCCGCACGGCAATATTCTTTGGGACTGCATTGCCAACCTTGATCCCGCAACCCAAGCGCTCATCACCGCGCTCGGTGGCCTTCACGCCATTGCGATTTCGCATCCGCACTATTACACCACGATGCAGGAGTGGGCCGCGGCTTTCGATGCGCCGGTCTACCTGCACGCCAGCGACCGCGAATGGGTGATGCGCAACAGCCCGGCGATTCATTTCTGGGAGGGGGAGGCGCTGGAGATTTGGCCGTCCGTCACGTTGCTACGTCTCGGCGGCCATTTTGCGGGCGGAACGGTACTGCACTGGCAGGAGGGCGAGGGCGTTTTGCTGGCGGGGGATATTTTGCAGGTCACCCCGGGGAAAGATGCGGTGTCGTTTATGTGGAGCTACCCGAATATGCTCCCGCTGCCTGCCCGTACGGTTGAGGACGTTACCCGGCGCCTGGCGGGAAAATCGTTCGCTCGTCTTTACGGCGCGTTCGAAGGGCAAAACATCCCGGCGAACGCCGACGACATCGTGCAGCGGTCGGGCCAGAAATATATTGCTTGTCTCAGGTAAAGTACGGTGGGTAAACTTTACGAGTGTGATCGCGATCATACCTAAACGAAAACAGATAAAAGAGAAATTGCTATGCAACATATCATTGAAGGTTTTCTCAGCTTTCAAAAAGAGATTTTCCCGCAACGTAAAGAGCTCTTTCGCAGTTTAGCGTCCAGCCAGAATCCCAAAGCGCTGTTCATCTCCTGCTCCGACAGCCGTCTGGTTCCTGAACTGGTCACCCAGCAAGAGCCGGGACAGCTTTTTGTCATTCGTAATGCTGGCAACATTGTCCCGCCTTTCGGGCCGGAGCCGGGCGGCGTATCTGCAACTATCGAGTACGCGGTGGTGGCGCTGGGCGTGACGGATATCGTGATCTGCGGCCACTCCAACTGCGGCGCGATGAAGGCGATTGCCGATAACGCCAACCTGGAGCCAATGCCAGCCGTATCGCACTGGCTGCGCTATTCCGACGCGGCGAAAGCCGTGGTAGAGAAGAAAAGCTGGGACAAGCCTATCGATAAAGTGAATGCGATGGTGCAGGAGAACGTGTTTGCGCAGTTGAGCAACATCAAGACCCATCCGTCCGTCGCGGTGGGCCTGCGTAATAATTCGCTTCGTCTGCACGGTTGGGTGTATGACATTGAAAGCGGCAAAATCCTTGCCCTGGATAAGAACACCAAAACGTTCGTATCGCTGTCGGAAAACCCAGAGGTCTTCTTCGAGTAATTACCGATAGCAGGGCATGGAAGCCCTGTCAGTTCTCCACGTACGGTAACCGACGCCGTCTCCCCGAGGCAGGTTTTTCAGCCGCCTTCGCCATCGCCTCTGCAATTTCCGCACACTCCGCCAGCCCCTGAACGAAGGGACTATCGTGCATCAGCCACGGTATCGCACCGAAAGCAATGCGCCCGCGAACCGTTTCAGGCGCTTTAAGCGTGTAATCCTCACCAATGTCGGGTATCTCGTCGCCCGTCTCTGCCAGCTGTTTACGCAGCGTCGGGAAAGGCAAGTCCTTTGTTTTGAGCGGCTTTTGCCCGCGCGCGTCAATAAACACGTCGAAACGATAAACGCTCTCTTTGGTGGTAATTACCGTCCGATCGCTGCCGGCGTCGAGCGTGTAATCATCGCCAAGCGCCGCCACGCTAATGATGCCGGCCTCGCGAAGCGCAAGCAGCCTGCGGATAGACTGCGGCGGGATGGCGGCATAGTTGTCGATAAACACGCGGGCGAGGCCCTGCTTAAAGCGCTCTCTGTCCTCTTCGCTGAGGTGGGGCACAATCTCCTGAACCACCTCATGCAGTCGAAGGACGGTATAGCGCCAGGCCACGGTGCGCCGTTCGCGTTTGTTGCGTTCAACCTCGCTGAGGTTCTCTTCCGCCCAGGTAAAGGGCCCGTGCCGTTTACGGTCCTCAAACCATGCCTCACGAAGGCTGTCGGCATCCTGGTTACGCAGAGAAATTTTCTCGCACCACGCCGGGTCGGCGAGCTCGAGCTCTTTCACCATCAGGGAAAATATGCGGTCAAGCAGGCCGTCCGATCCTTTGGCTATCTCGTGTTCAACCACGAATTCGGTCAATACCGACAGCGGTTCGTAAGGGATTGGACAGTAAAAATCGGCTTCCGGCAGAATGCCCGTGCGGGACATCAGCGTAATGTTTAACCCTTCGCTGCCCTTGTCGAGGAGGAATTTACCGTCACGAAACTCACCGTGCTGCATTACCACCGCCATAGCCGCGTCCAGACCGCTCAACGACGTTCCCATAATGCCCACGCGGCAAGGGGGAATGCTGGCGTCCATCAACCCCGACCACGGGCTGGGGAAGAACGTGCGCGTGGCTTCCTCCTCATCTGGCCAGACGTGGCCGGTGGCGATAACCGCCAGGTCAAACCGATCGGGCAAAGTGGTGTCGTTGACGGAAAGCGTTACGCCGGTTGTCGAGGGGATGATGTCCGTTACCTTCGCGGATTCATGGACCGTAACCTGGAACCCCAGCTTTTTTGCCTCTTTCACGATTGAACGCAAGCTGTCGCGAAAATACTCTCCCAACAGGAGTCTGGGCAGGAACTGCCGGTCATGCAGGCTGGCTTTATCAACCTTAAAGCGCGCCAGATGGGTGTCGCTCTGTTCCTTGAGCCAGTCGAGGTAGGTCATAAAAATGGGCGGAATTTCTATGCTCGCAATGTTCGCCAGCATCAGCCGGGAATTATTGTCGTCGTTATAGGGCATGCCCACGCCGGCTTCATCGGCCTGTTCGAAGACGGATACGGAGAGCGGGGTGCTGTTATTAAGCAGATGATAAAAGGTGTAAATCCCTGTGGGGCCGGAGCCGATAATCGCGATATTCTTCATTGACGCGCTTCCTGTATTTATTCCATAAGAAAAGCGTAGCAGGAGAATAATGATGAAAATAAGCGATTAAGAAAATTCAGGGTAAAAGGAGAGAATTTGCACCATTTCAGGACTGAAATGGTGCGTCCGAGTGGACTCGAACCACCGACCCCCACCATGTCAAGGTGGTGCTCTAACCAACTGAGCTACGGACGCAGAATGGTGCGTTCAATTGGACTCGAACCAACGACCCCCACCATGTCAAGGTGGTGCTCTAACCAACTGAGCTATGAACGCAACGTGTTGTCGGTGACAACGGGGACGAATATTAGCGGCACAGCATCAAGGAGGCAAGAGGGAAAACGCATTTTTCTCTCTGATTTCACGCGATTGCTTCATTACCGCGCAAAGTGAAGAGAAAGTAGCCGCCAGCTGGCGGCTACTGCGTAGTTAACGCGCAGCGCGCTGCAAAATTACCGTTGACGGCTGGCGCTGCAGGAAGCGCATGCGCATCATCATCATGATCGCCGCCGACGTCAGTCCGATGATAAAGCCCATCCAGAATCCGGCTGGCCCCATGCGATCAACGACCAGATCGGTCAGCGCCAACACGTAGCCAGTAGGCAGACCCAGCACCCAGTAGGCGATAAAGGTAATAAAGAAGATCGAACGCGTGTCTTTATATCCGCGCAATACGCCGCTGCCAATCACCTGGATGGAGTCAGAAATCTGATACACCGCAGCCAACAGCATCAGGTGCGAAGCCAGCGCCACCACGTCCGGGTTGTCGTTATAGAGCAGGGCGATCTGCTCGCGCAGCGCCACCGTAAACAGCGCCGTACAGATGGCCATGCAAACACCGACGCCCAGCCCGGTGCGCGCGGCCGTTTGCGCATCCAGGGTGGAGCCCTGTCCCAGGCGGAAGCCAACGCGAATCGTCACCGCCGCCGCCAGCGACATCGGCAGGACGAACATCAGGGAGCTGAAGTTGAGCGCGATCTGGTGTCCGGCCACGTTAACAATCCCCAGCGGGGAGACCAGCAGGGCAACCACGGCAAAGAGCGTCACCTCAAAGAACAGGGCCAGCGCAATCGGCAAGCCTAGCTGCACCAGGCGCGTCAAGATGCTCCAGTCCGGCGTGCTGAATCTGTTCTCGTTACGAATATCGCGCATTGAACGGGCGCGTTTCACATAAGCGATCATACTGAAGAACATTACCCAGTAAACCGCAGCCGTCGCCACGCCGCAGCCAACGCCGCCCAGCTCCGGCATGCCAAAATGCCCGTAGATAAAGATGTAGTTCACCGGAATATTCACCAGCAGGCCGATAAAGCCCATCACCATGCCGGGCTTGGTTTTCGCCAGCCCTTCACACTGGTTACGGGCGACCTGGAAAAAGAGGTAGCCGGGCGCACCCCAGAGCAGGGCGCGCAGATAGCCCACGGCTTTGTCTGCCAGCGCCGGGTCAATATTATGCATGGCGCGGATGATATGACCCGCGTTCCAGAGCACGACCATAATCAGCACAGAGACAAACCCTGCCAGCCAGAAACCCTGGCGGACCTGATGGGCAATACGCTCGCGACGACCCGAGCCATTAAGCTGAGCGATAACCGGGGTGAGGGCGAGCAGCAGACCGTGGCCGAACAGGATGGCCGGCAGCCAGATTGACGTGCCGATAGCAACGGCCGCCATATCGGTGGCGCTGTAGCCACCCGCCATTACCGTATCCACAAATCCCATTGCGGTCTGGGCCACCTGCGCGACGATCACTGGTATAGCCAGTGCCAATAGCTGGCGCGCTTCATTCATGTACTTCTGCACGTGAACACCTTTATTTTGTAGTTATATGAGAGACTAAAAAAGCCGCCGAAACGGGCAGCAAGAAGAAAATGCAGGGGGGTGCCAGCTATTGTAGCGGGCTTTAGCTATTTATCTAGTGAAAAAATCGCCAGAAAATGCGCTCCGCTGGCAACCTGTTTTTCCAACTGTTATTGTGGTGGGATTAAACGGTGTCACCACCGTCCGGAAAAAACAGGAGTTGTAAGCATGTTTACTGGTATTGTGCAGGGCACCGCCAAAGTGGTGTCCATTGATGAAAAACCTAATTTTCGTACTCATGTTGTAGAGCTGCCGGAATATATGCTCGACGGCATCGAAACTGGCGCCTCGGTTGCTCATAACGGTTGCTGCCTGACCGTCACCGAAATTAATGGCAACCAGATTAGCTTTGATTTAATGAAAGAGACGCTGCGTATTACTAACCTGGGCGAGCTGGTGGTGGGGGACACCGTCAACGTTGAGCGCGCGGCGAAGTTCAGCGACGAGATTGGCGGCCATCTGATGTCCGGGCACATCATGACCACCGCCGAAGTGGCGAAAATCGTTACATCAGAAAATAACCGTCAAATCTGGTTTAAAGTGCAGGACCCGTCATTAATGAAATACATCCTCTATAAAGGGTTTATTGGCATTGATGGGATTAGTCTGACGGTGGGAGAAGTTACTCCGACGCGTTTTTGCGTGCATTTAATTCCCGAGACGCTGCAGCGCACCACGCTGGGTACGAAAAAACTGGGGCATCGCGTGAATATCGAAATCGATCCGCAAACCCAGGCGGTTGTAGATACCGTTGAGCGCGTGCTGGCCGCAAAAGAAGCCGCAATAGTTAAAGCTGTAGAAGAAGAATAAAAAATAACCCCGGCTGACCGGGGTTATTTTTCTAGCGTGCGACCCGCAAGCCGTGTTCAATCCCACGGCTAAAAACAACCTGCCAGAGCTGAATATCTCGCGCGCGAAACGCCCCCGCGCAGGCATTCAGATAATAGCTAAACATCCGCTTGAATCGTTCAGAATAGTTGTCCGCAATTTCAGGCCAGGCTTCCTGAAAACGTGCATGCCACGCCATTAACGTGGTGTCGTAATCCGCGCCGAAGTTATGCCAGTCTTCCATCACGAAATGGGATTCGCTGGCGTTGGCAATCTGGCGTACGGACGGTAAACAGCCATTCGGAAAGATGTATTTGTTGATCCACGGGTCAACGTTATTGTCGGTCCGCTTAGAGCCGATGGTGTGCAGCAGGAAAATACCGTCCGGTTTCAGATTACGGTCCACCACCTCGAAATAGGTGTCGTAATTTTTCGGCCCGACGTGCTCGAACATGCCCACGGAAACGACCCGGTCAAACTGTTCGTTCAGATCCCGGTAATCCTGCAGGCGGATATCCACGTCAAGCCCCAGGCACCGCTCCTGCGCCATTTTTTGCTGTTCAGCGGAAATGGTGACGCCGACCACGCTGACGCCGTAGTGCTTCGCCATAAAATACGCCAGCCCGCCCCAGCCGCAGCCGATATCCAGCACGCGCATACCGGGCTGCAACTGCAATTTCTCGCTAATCAGGCGCAGCTTGGCCTGCTGAGCCTCTTCAAGCGTCGACGCCTCTTTCCAGTAGGCGCAGGAGTATTGCATGAAGGGGTCCAGCATGCGGCTGAACAGATCGTTGCCGAGATCGTAATGCTCTTTGCCGACGATCCAGGCACGCTTTTTACTTTGCAGGTTAAAGAGACGGGCAGAGGCGACACGCAGGGTGTCTTTAAGATTACGGGGGAGCTGTTTTTCCAGACCAGCACGCAGCACGCTGGCGAAAAAAGTATCCAGCCGTTCGCATTCCCACCAGCCGTCCATATAGCTTTCCCCCAGGCCTAGCGACCCCTCGCGCAACACGCGTTTAAAAAAATCGGGATGTTTAACCTGAGGATCCGATGGGGATGATCCGTTGATAGTGATGCCTGCCCGACCTAACAGTTCACTAACGATCCGGGACCAGTTATCGTCCGGAACGCTGACTTCTTCTATACACGATGAACTCATAGCTTCTCCATCACCCTACTGTGATCAGAACCTTAAAACAGCGTAGACGCTTTTTTGGTTTGTGAGAAATCTCACGGTAAATACCGCGAGGCTAGTATCCGACGTAGAACAGAGGAAGGGAGATAACCCTTGCCGAAATGCCTTCCATGGTAAAACGGGAGCACTCCGGCTCCCGTTAACACATAATATTTATCGTATTTAATCGAACCAAATTTAGTATAGGCCTCAAAATTTGGTGATTCAATAGAAAATTCTTAGCAACCTAATCACTGAAAATTAACATAGTTTCTGGCGCGATTAGGCATGCGAGGTTTCTACCTGCGTGCTCTCATCCTGCGCGGAGGCCTGCATGCGATAACCCAACGCCACCAGCGCAACGGTAGCCAGCATCACGCTGGTTGTCGTCAGCAGCGGCGTGGCAATCAGCGCGGAGACCACCAGGCTTGCCAGGAAGCACAGCCCCAGCTGCAGGGTGTTCTGCAGCGCAGCCGCGCGGCCTGTCGCCTGCGGGAACGGACGTAGCGCCTGCGCCACAACGATAGGGTAGATCGCCCCGTTCGCGATGGCCATCACGCAGAATGGAATCAATATTTCGGCCAGACCCGCGCCCGGAATAAAGCCAACGGCCCAGGTGCCAATGACGCTCAGCGCATAGAGCACCAGCAGCCACGGCAACATCTGCTGGCCTTCCCATTTTTGCAGCGCCGCGCGACAGCCGTACCCGCCCACCAGGAACGCGATGGTCTGCGGAACGTAGCTCAGGCCAATGGCCGCAGGGCTATAGCCCATATCGTGCAGAATAAAAGGCGAACCGGTCAGCCACGCGAAGAAGCTCGCCGAGCAGGCGGCATAGATCAGAACGTTGCCGCGATACGCTTTCGCGCTCAGCAGGGAGGTGAAGGTAATCGGCTTCGCGTCTGCGTGCGCCTCTTTTTTATGCGCGGGCCTGAGGGCGAACGCCGGCAGCATCAGCACCAGCGTGATGGCAAACAGCGTGGCAAAGATGGCCTGCCAGTCAAAGTGCGCGAGGAGCCAGCTGCCCAGCAGCGGGGCGAGGGCCGGTGAGAGCCCCACCAGCGGCATGATGGTGGCGAAAATACGGTTAGTGCGGTTCGCGGGGTAGTAGTCGGTGACCAGCGCCTGCCAGGTCACGGCCGCGGCACAGACGCCGACCGCCTGAACAAACCGCAGCACCAGCAGCCAGGTAGCATCGCGCACCCATAGCATCCCCAGGCAGCCCACGGCAAAAATGGCCAGCCCCAGCAGCAGCACCGGTTTACGACCGAAGCGATCCGAGAGCGGTCCCCAGAGCAGCTGTGCGAAAGCAAAACCGGCAAGGAACAGGCTCAGGCTGGCGCTGATGGCCGCGGCAGGAGTTTGCAGGTCTTCCTGCATCGCGGCAAACGCCGGCAGGTACATGTCGGTGGCCAAAAAGCCCAGCACGCTTAAGCCGCCGAGCCAGACTAAAAATCCTTTCCTGGGTTGCATTCTTTTATTCTCCTGAGGAGGCAGGTGTACGTTGGCGCAGAGTGTAGGGAGTGCAAAGCGGCTTGTGAAACGCTAATATTTGGCGGGTGCATTCAAATTTTTTGCAGGCAGAAAATGTGGTCAGATTATTCTCTTGAAGTGGTCGATGCTGTCGCGCGTAACGGCAGCTTTAGCGGAGCGGCGCAGGAGTTGCACCGCGTCCCTTCGGCCATCAGCTATACGGTGCGACAGCTTGAGGAGTGGCTGGCGGTACCGCTGTTTGAACGGCGGCATCGTGATGTGGAATTAACGCCCGCAGGGGCGTGGTTTTTAAAGGAAGGGCGTTCTGTTATCAAAAAAATGCAGATCACCCGCGAGCAGTGCCAGCAGATCGCGAACGGCTGGCGGGGGCACCTTTCCATTGCCGTGGATAACATCGTTAAGCCCGAGCGCACCCGGCAGATGATTGTCGATTTTTATCGGCATTTCTCAGACGTAGAACTGCGGGTCTCGCAGGAGGTGTTCAACGGCGTCTGGGATGCGCTGGCGGACGGCAGGGTAGAGATGGCGATTGGCGCAACCCAGGCGATCCCGGTCGGGGGACGTTACGCCTTCCGCGATATGGGGATGCTGAGCTGGAAATGCGTGGTGGCAAGCGATCATCCCCTGGCGGCGACGGAAGGGCCGCTGAGCGACGATACGCTGCGCAGTTGGCCGTCGCTGGTGCTGGAAGATACCTCCCGCTCGCTGCCGAAGCGAATTACCTGGCTGCTGGACAACCAGCGGCGAGTTGTCGCCCCCGACTGGGGATCATCGGCGACGTGCCTCAGTGCCGGGCTCTGCGTAGGCATGGTGCCCGCCCATTTTGCACGTCCGCGAATCGACACCGGTGAGTGGGTTGAGCTAACGCTGGAGAATCCGTTCCCGGATGCGGCCTGCTGCCTCACCTGGCAACAAAATGATGTCTCGCCGGCGATGGCCTGGCTGCTGGACTATCTGGGGGACAGCGAAACGCTTAACCGGGAGTGGCTGCGGGAGCCAGACTGACTGGCTCCGCAATGAAATTAACGACGGTAGTCGCGGAACGGGCCATCCGCAACGGAACGGCGTTCGATGAGGCGAGGGTGAACTTCAATGGACTGCGACTCTTCACGCTTGTTGACGATCCTGTCCAGCAGCATATTGAAGGCGGTTTCACCCAGCGAATCTTTCGGCTGGTGAATGGTGGTCAACGCTGGCGTGAAGAAGCGCGCGTTGCGCACGTTGTCATACCCGATCACGGAGATGTCCTGCGGTACGCGCAGACCCAGCTCGTCGGCCGCACAGAGGGCGCCCATCGCCATGATATCGCCCCCGCAGAAAACGGCGGTTGGACGGTGCGGCTGGGAGACGATCTGCTGCATCGCGCGGTAGCCTGATTCCGGCTCAAAGTCGCCCTGCACGATCCAGTTTTCCGGCACGGTGATTAGCGCTTCTTCCATCGCTTTCATAAAACCAGCCAGGCGGCCCGCGCCGGTGTTGCGTTCCAGCGGGCCCGGGATCACGCCAATCTCGCGGTGGCCGCGTTCGATCAGATAACGGCCCGCCATGTAACCGCCTTCGAAGGCGTTATCGATAACGGAGTCGGTGAAGTCGGCGCGCGCTTCGCCCCAGTCCATCACCACCATAGGGATATGGCGATACTCTTCCAGCATCGACAGCACGGATTCCGGGTACTCTGAACACATCACCAGCAGGCCGTCCACGCGCTTTTGCGCCATCATCGACAGGTAGGCGCGCTGTTTTTCAATGCTGTTCCAGGCGTTGCCGAGAATCAGGGTATAGCCTTTCTGGAAGCAGTTTTTTTCTACCGCTTCAATGATCTCGGCAAAATAGGCCGCTTCGCTGCTGGTCGCCAGCAGACCAATAGACTTGGTGTGATTAACCTTGAGGCTGCGCGCAACCGCGCTCGGCGAGTAGTGCAGCTCTTTGATCGCTGCCCAAACGGCGTTGCGCGTCTCTTCCGCCACAAAACGGGTTTTGTTAATTACATGTGATACGGTTGTAGTGGAAACGTTTGCGCGTTTTGCTACGTCTTTAATTGTTGCCATTAAATGTCACTCCAGACCATATCGTAAGCTCCTGAAAAACTTGAAGGTAAACGTTTGCCTTCTCTCACCCTTATCACGCAATTTTGAATTGCGGCACGCCGGGAAAACGACACGGGACGTCAGGAGGGGGTCAATGGCCGGTACGCTAATAAATTTAGCGTGGAATTTTGGCCTATCTTGATGAAAAGGGGAAGAGGTAAAGTGTTTATCAGCTTAAATCCAGGAAGATTTTTGACGTAAACTGTGCAAAAATGAGCAAGCTCACTTTTCGTGGGGGGATTAAAAGGAGAAAAATTGATGAGTTCCGATCTGAAGTTTTCGCTGTTCACCACCGTTATTGTGCTGGCGCTGATTGTGGCGGCTGGCCTGACGGCTGCGCTGCATTGATTTACGCGGGGGGAGAGCCTTCTCCCTCCCGAACGCTCCGATTGTTACTTCTCTGGCAAAAATCTTTTGCCATTTTGTTAACTTCTCATTTTTTGTGATTGATGTCATGCTTTCCGCTTCTTTGTTCTGTGTCACCACATGACACGGCATCCGGAGTTGACGCATGAAAATCAATTTTCCCCTGCTGGCCCTGGCGATTGGCGCTTTTGGGATTGGCACCACTGAATTCTCCCCGATGGGGTTACTGCCCGTTATCGCCCGGGGCGTGGACGTCTCGATCCCGGCCGCCGGGATGTTAATCAGCGCCTACGCCATCGGCGTGATGGTAGGAGCGCCGCTGATGACGCTTCTGCTTTCGCACCGTGCGCGCCGCAATGCGCTGATTTTCCTGATGGCGATTTTCACCCTGGGCAACGTGCTTTCGGCCATTTCGCCGGATTACACCACTCTGATGCTGTCGCGCATTCTGACCAGCCTCAACCACGGTGCCTTCTTTGGTCTGGGCTCGGTCGTGGCCGCAAGCGTGGTGCCAAAACACAAGCAGGCCAGCGCCGTGGCGACCATGTTTATGGGGCTGACCATCGCTAACATCGGCGGTGTTCCTGCGGCAACCTGGCTGGGCGAGGTCATTGGCTGGCGGATGTCCTTCCTGGCGACGGCCGGACTGGGCGTGGTCTCGATGGTGGCGTTATTCTTCTCCCTGCCAAAAGGCAGTGCGGGTGAACGCCCTGATGTACGCAGAGAGCTGTCGGTGCTGATGCGCCCGCAGGTACTCTCCGCGCTGCTGACCACCGTGCTGGGGGCAGGAGCGATGTTTACCCTCTACACCTATATTTCGCCGGTCTTACACGACATTACCCACGCAACGCCACTCTTTGTTACCGCGATGCTGGTGCTGATTGGCGTCGGCTTCTCGATTGGCAACTATCTCGGCGGGAAATTTGCTGACCGTTCCGTGAGCGGCACGCTGAAGGGCTTTTTAACCCTGCTGATTGTCATTATGGTCGCGATCCCGTGGCTGGCGCAGAATGAATTCGGCGCGGCGATTGCGATGGTTGTCTGGGGCGCTGCCACCTTTGCCGTGGTGCCGCCGCTGCAGATGCGCGTGATGCGTGTCGCCCATGAGGCGCCGGGTCTCTCGTCTTCCGTGAATATCGGGGCGTTCAACCTCGGCAATGCGCTGGGTGCTGCCGCCGGAGGCGCCGTGATTTCAGGCGGTCTTGGGTACAGTTTTGTGCCGGTGATGGGGGCGATTATTGCCGCGCTCGGCCTGCTGCTGGTGATGATGTCCGGCCGTAAACAGCCTGAAGCGGTTTGCACGGCTGAATAAGCAAAAACGCAGAAGGGTTACCCCTTCTGCGTGTCTCTTACGCGGCGAAGTTCTTCGCGACAAAGTCCCAGTTAACCAGAGCCCAGAAGTGCTCCAGGTAGTTCGGGCGCGCATTACGGTAATCAATGTAGTAAGCATGTTCCCACACGTCCACGGTCATCAGCGGCGTAGCGCTGGTGGTCAGCGGGGTGCCCGCGTTAGACGTGGACACGATAGCCAGTTTGCCATCCGCCTCTTTTACCAGCCATGTCCAGCCAGAACCGAAGTTCTTGATGGCGGCATCGGTAAACTTCGCTTTAAACTCTGCAAAGCTGCCAAAGGCGGCGTTGATGGCGGCTGCCAGTTCACCGGCAGGTTCGCCACCGGCATTCGGCGCCAGGCAGTGCCAGTAGAAAGTGTGGTTCCACACCTGAGCCGCGTTGTTAAAAACGCCACCCTCTGAGCTGCGAACGATCTCTTCCAGCGTTTTGCCTTCAAAATCGGTGCCCTTGATGAGGTTGTTCAGGTTAGTGACGTACGTCTGATGATGCTTGCCGTAGTGGTATTCCAGGGTTTCCGCAGAAATGTGCGGTGCCAGGGCGTCTTTTGCATACGGTAGTGCAGGTAATTCGAACGACATTGCTTCTCTCCTTATTGTATTTTGTGTTGCCAATAACCCTACAGACAACAAGGACAGGATAGCAAATTGAAAGAGTATGCAAAAGAGGAACTTACCCTGCCGCAGATGCGGCAGGGCAGGGATTAACGAATGGTTTTTGGCGTCATGACGCGACGCGCGCCGACGTAATGACGTACCCAGTAATCTTCGCTGAGCGAGGTGATCTGAATGTCCTGACCGCTGCGCGGAGACTGGATGAATTTCCCGTTGCCGACGTAGACGCCCACGTGGTCAGCCGTACCGCGACCCTGCGTGCGGAAGAAGACCAGGTCGCCGTTTTCCAGCTCACCCCGGTTAACCGGTGACGCATCGCGCAGGTGATACATCTCATTGGCGGTACGTGGAATACGGAATTTAACCAGATCTTTATAGGCGTAATAGACGAGGCCGCTGCAGTCGAAACCGGTACGCGGCGAACTGCCGCCCCAACGATAAGGTTTGCCAATCTGCCCCATCAGTTTATTCATCGCGGTTTTTTGCGCTTTTTGCACACGCACTTTATGCACATCCGCCAGCTTTGTTACCTTCGTGCATTTTGCTTTATGGCCTTTGCGGGTAATGCATTTTTCTGTAACGAGGTTAGCGGCGGTCTGCGAAGCTTTATTTTTGGCGGTGCGGGTAGTGCGGGAAGATTTTGTTTTCGTCTTGCTGGAAGCGGTTTGTTTAGTCTGAGCGGTAGTTTTTTTCTTGTCGTTCTTGCTGCTGGTTTTTTTCTTACGTTCTGTGGCTTTAACCAGATGGCTTTTTTGTACAGCAGATTGCCGCGCCTGCTGAGAGGCGTTTGCCGCTGGCGTTAACGTGAGTGATGTAAACAGTAAAGCACAGAGCGTGATCGAGATTTTAGTTATCCGCGCCACTGGGCAGTCCCCTGATATATGCAGGTCATCAATAATACCCGCGTGTGATTTACAAAGCCCGTCGATTCTAATCCATAAAAACCCGAGAAGTTAATAGCATTTTTCAATCTAAAAACGTGTTTCGTTAGCAAGTGCAAAAAAATTCATCGTTCTGACGCACAATTGTTCACTCCCTAAGCAAAACCCTGACGGGCGAAGGGGTAAACACCATTTGCAATGCAACTTTTGTGGAGTCGGGGTAAAATATATAAACGTGACGAAAATGTTATTTTCCGATGCCAGCCTGACCCGCTACAATGTCAGACTATTGCCGTAACAGAAGTTAAAGGAAGCAAGACATGAGCACCACTATTGAAAAAATCCAGCGCCAGATCGCTGAAAACCCGATTCTGCTGTATATGAAAGGTTCTCCGAAGCTGCCAAGCTGCGGCTTCTCCGCGCAAGCGGTTCAGGCGCTGTCAGCCTGTGGTGAGCGTTTTGCTTACGTTGATATCCTGCAGAACCCGGACATCCGCGCTGAGCTGCCAAAATACGCTAACTGGCCGACCTTCCCGCAGCTGTGGGTAGACGGCGAGCTGGTGGGCGGCTGCGATATCCTGATTGAGATGTATCAGCGCGGCGAACTGCAGCAGCTGATCAAAGAGACGGCGGCGAAGTACAAAACGGAAGAGCCGGACGCTGAATAATTTTCTGCGTTAATAAAAAAGCGACCTGAAGAGGTCGCTTTTTTTTATTCTTCACTGTCGCCCATCGGCAGCGGCCAGCCGCCCAGACGCTTCCAGCGGTTGACGATCTCACAGAACAGCTCTGCGGTGCGCTCCGTATCATATAAGGCGGAGTGCGCCTGGGTACCGTCAAACGGTATACCCGCCGTAATGCAGGCTTTGGATAAAACCGTTTGTCCCAGCGCCAGGCCGCTTAGCGCGGCGGTGTCGAAGGTCACGAACGGGTGGAAAGGGTTGCGTTTGAGCGACGCGCGTTCGGCTGCGGCCATGGTAAAGCTGTGATCGAAGGTGGCGTTATGGGCTACCATGATGGCGCGGCTGCAGTTGCTCTCTTTCATGCCTTTACGCACCATTTTAAATATGGCGTGCAGCGCATCATATTCACTGACTGCACCACGCAGCGGGTTATGCGGATCGATACCGTTAAACGCCAGCGCCTCCGGCTGTAAGTTTGCCCCTTCGAAAGGTTCAATGTGGAAATGCAGCGTGGTGTCCGGTGTAAGCCAGCCCTGTTCATCCATCTTCAGCGTGATGGCGGCAATTTCGAGCAGCGCATCGGTTTTAGCGTTAAATCCGGCTGTTTCTACATCAATGACAACGGGATAAAAACCACGAAAACGGTCGCACAGACCGCTAAATTGAGCGTTATCGGACATCAGGGTCTCTTACAAGGGGAAAAAGCAGTGCGCATTATGGCAAATTTTGCAGGGTGATGCAGTAAAACTACGGGCGCATGTTGCGCCCTGAGGGATCAGTTGCCCAGACCGCGACCCGCGTCTTTGGCTTCAATCAGCTCGATCTTGTAACCGTCCGGATCTTCTACAAAGGCAATAACGGTGGTGCCGCCTTTTACCGGGCCGGCTTCGCGCGTGACGTTACCGCCGTTGCTGCGAATGCGTTCACACGCCTCGGCCGCGTTATCCACTTCCAGCGCGATATGGCCGTAGGCGGTGCCCAGCTCATAGCTGTCCACGCCCCAGTTGTAGGTCAGTTCAATGACCGCTTCATCCGTTTCCGGGCCGTAACCCACGAACGCCAGCGAGTATTTATATTCCGGGTTTTCGCTGGTGCGCAGCAGCTTCATGCCCAGGACGTTAGTGTAGAAATCGATAGAACGTTGCAGATCGCCAACGCGCAGCATGGTGTGAAGTAGGCGCATAATTTCCTCATTAACCAATGGAATAGACTATTTTTTTGAACAGAAACGATGTTTTAGTATAGCGGCGAAGTGTCGCCGCTATCAATGAACAATGGCGAGATTACAGTGAAGGGTAGTCGGTGTAGCCTTCCGCGCCGCCGCCGTAGAAGCTCTCAGGACGCTGCGGGTTCAGGGCCGCTTTCTGCTGCAGTCGAGCAACCAGATCCGGGTTGGCAATATAGTCGCGGCCAAACGCCACGGCGTCGATCAGCCCTTTATTAATCAGATCTTCGGCTTTCTCAGGGGTATAAGCACCCGCACCGATGATCACCCCGTGGAAGCGCTCGCGCACTTTCTGACGGAAGGCTTCCGTATAAGGCTTACCGCCGGCCCAGTCCGGCTCGGACATGTGCAGATAGGCAATGCCGCGTTTCGCCAGCTCTTCAATCAGATACAGCGCGTCCGCTTCTTCATTCGGACCGTTGTCGACGTTCTGGAACGTACCGATTGGGGAGACGCGGATACCGATACGATCCGGGCTCCACTCCTGACAAACGGCGTCAACCACTTCCAGCACCAGGCGGGCGCGGTTTTCGACGCTGCCGCCGTACTGGTCAGTACGATGGTTAGACGACGGTGACAGGAACTGGTGCAGCAGGTAACCGTGCGCGGAGTGCAGCTCAACCAGGTCAAAACCGGCTTCACGGGCGTTGGCCACGGCCTGACGGAAATCGTTCACGATACCCGGGATCTCATCCAGCTCCAGCGCGCGTGGCGTAGAGGTGTCGACACGGATCGCGTTGCCGTTTTCATCGCGCAGGGAGGTGCGGGTGTTCGCGTTCAGGGCAGACGCTGAAACCGGCGCCTGACCGCCAGGCTGAATGCTGCTGTGGGAGATACGACCGGTATGCCACAGCTGGACCGCAATGCGACCGTCTTCAGCGTGAACGCCCGCGGTGATTTTCTGCCATGCGGCGATCTGCTCCGGGCTGTGCAGCCCCGGCGCACCCGCATATCCCTTGGCCTGAGCAGAAATCTGCGTGGCTTCAGTGATGATCAGGCCAGAGCTGGCACGCTGACGATAGTATTCACCCATCAGTGGGGTTGGGATATCACCCGGCTCAATGCTGCGCAGACGGGTAAGCGGAGCCATAAACACGCGGTTTGGCGCGGTGACGGCACCCACTTTTAAGGGGGTAAATAATTTTTCAGCTGACATAACGACTCCTGAGTAGACCAGTCGACTAGTAATAACGTAAATAAAAACGCCTGCTAAGCGCCAGGCGCAGTAATCGTACTTATCACATGTGCCAGCGCGCTTTCGAGCGGCACGGCACTGCGAGAAATTTTAGCCTGCAGGTTGGCGCCTAACCAGAGGGAGTAGAGCACCTGAGCCTGCGTTAAGGGATCCCCGGGGAAGGCGAGCGTATTTTCTTCGCGCCCCTTCGCCAGCGCCTGCGCCAGCAGGGCGATAACGCCGCTGGCGCCTTTATCCATTGCAGTGCGCATATCTTCTGAGAGATCGCACACTTCGGCAGAGAGTTTAACCGTCAGGCATCCGCTGATAATGCCCTGCTGACAGAACTGGTTCAGCGTTTCCTGGTAGTAGTTCAGAACACGATCCCGATAGTTACCTTCCCCCGTGGCGAAGTGGGTCGCGAGGCGCTGGTGGTAAGCAGTATAGTGCCGCTCCAGCATCGCCACGCCAAAGGCCTCTTTGGACCGAAAGTAGTGATAGAACGACCCTTTCGGTACCTCAGCGGTTTTTAATAGCTCGCTCAACCCCATACCGGTGAAGCCGCGGTGCATGCACAGCCGCTCGCCGGTCGCCAGGAGATGTTCGCGCGTGTCGTGTTCAGTATTTCTGCTCATGGATTCACTCTAATAGACCGTTCGGTCTAATGCAAGCGCTATTACCTGCGACACGCATTCAGAATGTCCAACTGTTGCTGATAAACGCTTGATTTAACGTCCATCATGCCCAGCACCGTCGAGAATAAATTGTCCTGCGAAACCGCATTTTTTGCTGCGTGGTCGCGTAAACACTGCGCGTTGATGCCAAAGTTTTTCGCATAGTCCGGGGACAGCCAGAACATAAACGGAATGTGCGTCTGCTGCTCCGGCGCCAGCATGTACGGCGTGCCGTGCAGATAAATACCGCTTTCACCGAGCGATTCCCCGTGATCCGAGAGATAAATCAGCGCGGTGTTCATGTTCGCCTGACGGGCTTTCAGCGCATCAATGGTTTTGCTGACCATGCTGTCGGTATACAGGATGGTATTGTCATAGGTGTTCATCAGCGCCTGATGGTCGCAATCCTGAATTTCGTTGGTGTCGCAGGTGGGGGTAAATTTACGGAAATTATCCGGGTAACGGCGATAGTACGCCGGGCCGTGGCTGCCCATCAGGTGGATAACCAGCACCGTGTCCTGCTTCAGACCGTCCAGCACGTTGTCCAGGCGGTAGAAATTCACGTCATCAATACAGGACTGGTCTTTGCAGAACTGATCCAGCTTCCACTGCGTCATGTCGGTATGGGGAATACGATCGCAGGCACCTTTACAGCCACCGTCGTTGTCGCGCCACAGGAGGTTGATACCCGCATGGTTGAGCACGTCGAGCAGCCCTTCCTGATGGTGCGCCAGGTCGGCATCGTATTTGCTGCGCGTCATACCGGAAAACATGCACGGAACGGATACGGCGGTTTCAGTGCCGCACGAGGAGGCCTGCGGGAAGTTAATCACATCCTGCTTTTTCAGCTCGGGGTTGGTTTCACGCCCGTAGCCATTGAGGGAGTAGTTCGCCGCGCGCGACGCTTCGCCGATGACCAGCACCAGAACGGTTTTCTTCTGCTGACCCGTAATCAGCGCGCCTTTGTGCGCATCTTCGCCAATCCGCACCAGCGTTTGATCGCCGGCAAACCAGCGCATCTTGCTGTATTTCACCACGGCGCTGACGTAGTTCGCCGGAGTGACCATTTTGACGATGCTTTTGTTATTGCGGAACAGCGACGCGTAATCTTTATAAAACACCGCGGCGATAAGAATAATCACCAGCAGGGCACCGAGCATCGCGGCAACACGCGTCAGCAGGGCGTACCACCATTTGCCGGTACGAATGCGGGTCAGCGCCAGCACCAGGGATGGAACAAGACCGGCTATGACAATCCACAGAATCATCTGCGGGGTCACCAGCGCGGTGGCTTCCTGGGAGTTAGTTTCGAACACGTTCACAATCATGTTCTGATCGATCACCGCGCCGTAGGTATACATAAAGTAAGTTGCCGCAGCGCACCCGACAGTTAAGACGATCATCAGCGGCTTACGGATATACGGGATATTGAGCAGGCTAAATACAATGACCCAGCCACAAAACAGCACCACCGGTACGGATGCGGCGAAGAGAATATCGTGCAGATGCGCAGGGGCAATAATGGCCCAGCTGCGCTGGATAAACAGCCCGTTGAGCAGAGTAAAAAAGAGTGCACAGCCCAGAGTAAATTTTATGTCGTTACATTGTAACTTTTTACTTAACCACATCGATCGGTAAACCTGTCATTGTCATGATGTGGCGAGTATAGAGAGGGAAGATTAGTGAAACCTTAATGCCACAAAACTGTGGTAAAGCCCTTGCACGCGGCGCTTTTAGCGTCTTCACTGTAGGTGAGAGAGGTTAACCGGAGGTGAGTGTGGCAGAGCAACTGGAGTTTTTCCCCATCCAGAGCCCGTGCCGGGGGATTTGTCAGTCAGATGAACGCGGTTATTGCCGCGGGTGCATGCGTACCCGTGACGAGCGTTTTAACTGGCAAAACTTCAGCGACACGCAAAAGCAGGATGTGCTGCGCCTCTGCAGACAGCGACTTCTGCGCAAAATCCGCGCAAACAAAGCCTCTGAAACCGAAGAACCCCAGCAACCTTCACTGTTTTAATGCGGTAATTGCGTATACTCATGACATCACGTCCTTGAGGAAAATGTTATGGTTCAGCGTATTACCCTTGCCCCCCAGGGGCCAGAATTCTCCCGTTTTGTGATGGGCTACTGGCGCCTGATGGACTGGAATATGTCCCCCCTCCAGCTGGCAAGCTTTATTGAAGAGCATATCGATATAGGGGTAACAACCGTCGATCATGCGGATATTTACGGTGGCTATCAGTGTGAAGCCGCCTTTGGCGAGGCGCTCAAGCTGGTTCCGGCACTCCGGGAGCGCATGGAGATCGTTACTAAATGCGGTATTGCCACCACGGCCAAACCGGAGCATACCCTCGGCCACTACATCACCGACAGCGCCCATATCATCAAGAGCGCCGAGCAGTCGCTGGTCAATCTGGCAACCGATCGTATCGACCTGCTGCTGATTCACCGTCCGGACCCGCTGATGGATGCCGACGAGGTGGCGGAAGCCTTCCTGAGCCTGCATCAGAGCGGGAAGGTGCGTCACTTCGGCGTCTCCAACTTTACCCCGGCCCAGTTTGCGCTGCTTCAGTCTCGTCTGCCGTTTACGCTCGCCACTAACCAGGTTGAGATCTCCCCGGTGCATCAGCCGCTGCTGCTGGATGGCACGCTCGACCAGCTGCAGCAACTGCGCATCCGCCCGATGGCCTGGTCATGCCTCGGCGGTGGACGCCTGTTTAATGATGATGCGTTCCAGCCGCTGCGCAATGAGCTGGAAACCATCGCCCGCGAGCTGAATGCCCAGAGCATAGAGCAGGTGGTTTACGCCTGGATCCTGCGTCTGCCGTCAAAACCGCTGCCGATTATTGGCTCAGGGAAAATTGAACGCGTCCGTTCCGCGCTGGCCGCCGAAGAGCTGCAGATGACCCGCCAGCAGTGGTTCCGCATCCGCAAGGCCGCGCTGGGTTACGACGTGCCTTAAACCGCAAGAAGGTGACTTTCCGGTGAAATCTGTGCCCCTGGTATACACTTAAGGGGCAAAAAATAACCAGTGGAGGTCATATGAAGCGTTTTACTCTGGCATTGGTCACGCTGGTTGTTTGCGCAGGGGCGCAGGCAGCCAGCGACGAAGTAGAAATGAATCTCGTCACCTCACAGGGTGTGGGTCAGTCCATCGGGACGGTGAAAATCACCGAGACCGATAAAGGGCTGGAATTCGCACCCGATCTTAAAGCACTCCCGCCGGGCGAACACGGCTTCCATGTTCATGCCAAAGGGAGCTGTCAGCCAGCCATGAAAGAGGGTAAACCGTCGGCAGCGGAAGCAGCAGGGGGCCACCTTGACCCGCAGAATTCAGGTAAACATGAAGGGCCTGATGGTATGGGACACCTGGGCGACTTGCCGGTGCTGGTGGTAAACAATGACGGTAAAGCCACGGATCCGGTCGTGGCCCCGCGGCTGAAAAAGCTGGATGAGGTCAAAGGCAAAGCGCTGATGATCCATGTGGGCGGCGATAACATGTCCGATCAGCCTAAACCGCTTGGCGGCGGCGGGGCGCGCTATGCCTGCGGCGTAATCTGATCCCCAATGGTTCCCGGCGGGGGCGCCTGTTCCAGCTGCGACAGCGAGCAGTGCAGGCGCCAGATTATCGAGGCCAAATCGCGGGCGGCGGGAAGATGATGCTGGACAAGGGTGTCGCAGATCCGCTGCAGTTCAGCCAGCGTGGCCTCCAGAGGCCGCTGCTGAACGCCGCGCTCGCTCATCACATCGCGTAGCAGAGAGATGCACACATCACGCACCTGCGACAGCGGATCGGAGCGCGTTTCCCATGCGCGAAGCTGCCAGACCACGTGCGAGCAGTTCAACAGCACCACCCCCCAGCGCAGCAGCCAGCGTCGGGACAGCGCGTCCTGGCTGTTATTTAACTGGCTGACGTGGTGATAAACCAGCGATTCATACTCGCTTTCTTGCAGATGCGGCTTGCGGCTGAGCTGGTCGACAAACCCTCTGCGCAATTCACGGATATGTCGACGGCTTTTGCGTGCGTCAGAGCCGGGACGCAACACCGCGAAGGCCAGCCACGCCAGCCCGACACCAAGAATCTTTGCCAGGTTGTCATTCAGAAAAGCGGCGTAATCATACACCGGCGGATTCGTCACGGAGATAAACGAGCCCATAAAGACAATCAGCTGCCCCCACAGACCCGCCAGTTTCGGCATTTGCAGCTTAAGGAGCTGCATCGTAGTTAACAGCGGAAACAGGAATAGCAGAAACTGCCAGAGATCGCTTATCTGCACCATCAGGCCAAACTTCACCACAAAACTGAACAGTGATAGCAAAACAAGTGTTCGCAGCAGCAGCGTAAGCGAATTAAACGGCGAGGCCGCGACGGAGTAAAGCACGCAGCTGATAGCGGCAAGCGTTAACGCCGCCGAGCCTGACTCCCACTGCGTGGTAATGCTCCACGCCCCCACCAGCATCAGTGCGCTGAAGGTGCGAAAACCGCTCCACAGCGCTTCCAGATAATCGGTGTGACGTGCGAGAGCCGGGCTGCCGGGAACGGCGAACTCCGTGACCGGGGTAGCATTCTCTACCGCCTTAATCCAGCGGCTGCTGCGCAGGTATAGCCGACAAAAGTAATTCAGCCGCTGCCAGAAGGCGCGATGGCGATAATCAAACTCATCCACCGGAGCGAGCGGGGCGATGATCTTCGCGACGGTATAGATGTCCGCATCCGGTCGCGCGAGCGCCGCGAGCAGGGTTTCGATTACCGCGCGGGTGTTTTCTGGCGGTGTCGGCCAGTTGAGCAGCATTCGGCGCAGACTGGAGATAGCGCTGGTCATGCGCAGCTGCTGGTGCAGCAAATAGTTAAGCAGCGTGTTCTGACGGCGAAAACGGTAATGGCTCCAGAACGCCTGAATTCGCAACAGATTCATGGTCAGGATCTGCCCGATAACCTTTTCATGCGCGAGGCGGATGTCATCGCTGGTATCCGGTTGCCACAGCAGGCTCGCATGTTCCAGCAGCCGGGTATGCATGGTTTTCAGCGCAGTGATAAGCGCAGTGCCGTCAGAGGTGCTGGGCAGGATCATCATCATAAATCCGCCGCAGAGGATCCCGACAATGACTTCGCAGACGCGCGCCTGTGCGATATCCCATAGCTCGGTGGTGTCGAGCACGTTGACGACCGGGAAGGCGATAATGGCGGCGGTATAGCCCGCCAGCTGGAAAGCATAGGCCACGTTATTGGTGAAATGGGCGCAGGCCCAGGTACAGCAACCCAGCCATGCCGCCATGCTCAGCAGGAACAGCCATGGATCGTTCAGCGTGTGGCCCGCGATAATTAACGCCGCGGTGGCGCCCAGCAGGCTACCTGCGATACGGCCAAGGCTTTTGCTGATCACCCCGCCAACGGTGGGGAAGCTTACCACCGCCGCGGAGGTCATCGCCCAGTAGGGTTCATCCAGGTTCAGATAATAGGCAACAGTCAGCGCCAGGCACATGGCAATGCCGTTACGCAGCGCGTAGCGCCACTGGGGGCGCGTCGCTTTCATCCACGGCGTGTTTTGCCAGGAGAGCGCCTGCAGCTTCATTAACGGGTTCCGATAGAGACAGTGCAGGTGGTGCCGGAAACCAGCGTGATGTCCTCGGGTAAACGGTCAAACTCCACGCGCACAGGCACGCGTTGAGCCAGGCGCACCCACGGTACGTTCGGCTTGATGTCCGGCACCAGCCCGGAATCCGTTTCAACGCTTTGATCGTAAATGGCGCGGCCAATGCTGGAAACGTGACCCTGTAACTTTTGCGGGCCACTATACAGCGTTATGGCGGCGGGTGCGCCTTCATGTATATGACGAAGCTTGGTCTCCTCGAAATAGCCCACTACGTAGAACGAGTGGCTGTCGACGAGAGCAAAAACCGGCTGACCGGCGGTGGCATAATTTCCCACCCGGGCGGAGAGGTTGGTCACCCATCCGTCGACGGGGGCGGTGACCACGGTTTGGGTTAATTCCCACTGCGCCTGCTTCAGCGTGGCCTCAGCCACGTTGACGCTCGCCTGCATGGCCTTGACGTTGATATTGGCGGTATCTAAATCTTCCGCGGAGATGTAGTTTTTCGACAGGTGACGGCGGCGATTGGCCTCATTATTGGCCTTTGCAAGGTCAGACTGGGCTTTTGCCAGCTGCGCCTGGGCGTTCAGAATTGCAATGTGATACGGGGTGTCGTCGATGCGGAATAACACCTCTCCCTTTTTAACGTACTGGTTATCCTTAACCAGCAGTGTTGTGATACTTCCCGAGACCTGGGGGGTGATGCTGACCTGCTCAGCGCGAACTTTGCCGTCACGGGTCCAGGGGGACTGCATATAATAATTCCACAACCACCATCCGGCAGCCAGGGCGAGGACAAGAACGAACAGGGTGGAAAAGTACTTCAGCGTTTTCAGAGGCATATTCACCACACGATCAGAACAGCAAGGCCCAGGCATACGGAGAGGGCAAACAGGGAGAGATCCATCAGCATGGGGTGCCAGATTTCGCCGGAGTACATCCAGTCGCGAAGCAGGCGATGCGCGATGAGCCAGAGAACAAAGCCCACCAGCACGGCTTTAAACAGGGGAGGAAAGTAGACTGACGCACCGAAGATCAGGTCCTGAAGGGGTAAACCTTCTGAGCGATGAAAAAAGATCACAGGCAGAAATCCTTTGCAGTGAACAGAATGCCGCGTTGGCTTGTCTGAGTATGAAGAAGCATCATAATTCAGTGTAAGTCATACTTTTGAGTCCGATGAATGCAGTATTGCATTTGTTTTGCCAATACAAATGCTGCACACTATTCTAAAATCAGTATAATAACTTAGCAAGCTAATTATAAGGAGATGAAATTGGAATCGCCATTAGGTTCTGATCTGGCAAGGTTGGTACGCGTCTGGCGTGCTCTGATTGACCATCGCCTGAAACCTCTGGAACTGACGCAGACGCATTGGGTCACGTTGCACAACATTCATCAGCTGCCGCCCGACCAGTCGCAAATTCAACTGGCTAAAGCGATAGGCATTGAGCAACCGTCGCTGGTGCGCACGCTTGACCAACTGGAAGAGAAGGGACTGATCTCCCGGCAAACCTGCGCCAGCGATCGTCGCGCCAAGCGCATTAAGCTGACGGAGAAAGCGGCGCCTATCATCACTGAAATGGAAGCGGTGATCACCAAAACGCGCGGCGAAATCCTTTCAGGCGTTTCACCGACGGAGCTGGAAATGCTCATCAGCCTCATTGCGCGCCTTGAGCAAAACATTCACGAGCTACAGTCTCGCGACTGACCAGACAACACGGCCTTGCATCTGCAAGGCCTTGTTTTTACTTAAAGACAACGACGCGGTTACGGCCCGTCTCTTTCGCTTCATACATCGCCTTATCGGCACTTTCCACGCACGCTTCTGCGCTTACCGACGAAGAGGTTGCCGTAAACACACCCATGCTGATGGTAATCGGCTCTGGTAACTGACCCTCGCTGCTAATTTTATCAAAACCGCTTAGCTTCAACCGAATGCGCTCTGCCACCTGATATGCGTCTTCTGCGGAGGTGTTTGCTAGCATCAGGACAAACTCTTCGCCGCCGATTCGCGCTGCGATATCCTGCGGACGTACGGAGTCCATCAGCAGATTGGCGACAAACTGCAGGACTTTATCTCCCTGCAGGTGACCGTAGTTGTCGTTGATACGCTTGAAACGATCGAGATCGCTGACGATAACCGAAACCGGGCGGCTGGGTTTGGCGATGCCCAGCGCCTGGTTTAACGATTCATAAAAATAGCTGCGGTTATAAAGGCGCGTGAGCGGATCGCGAATCGAATTTTGATACGACTGCTGATACTTCAAATGGGAGTCACGATACAACCTGAAGACATCATAGAGCAGCACAAAAATAATAATCAGCGTCGCGACGGTTTCAAATAATCGGGCGCGATACCAGGATATATCTTCTGCATGTCCGCCTACAAACAGCATAGAGAGCGTGACGACATAGCAGACACACAGAAAATTACCGCCTACCCAGAACAGATTACGCACGCGCGTAATAAACATCAGCGTGGCTAGTGTCACGACCCAGAGAACGATTAATGAAATATTAATGCTGTGGCTCCAGAGAACCATAAACTGCCGCGTTTCATTATCAACCAGATCGAGGGATAAAAACGGGGAATGGCTGGAATACATCCAGGCCAGAATCACCATACATGCGGTAAAAAGAAATGAACCGCTAACGATGATGATATGCGCCAACCGTGAAAGGGGCAGATTGCGCGTGGGATAAAGTAATGCCGAAACGATCATCAGCACCGCCATTAAGAGGTGGCGGAACATATAGTAGATCATCGCATCGTTGTAGTTCACAACGTTGAATTGATAGAGATCCAGCCACGCCGGAAAGCTGGTCAATGTGCCGACCATCAGCAAGGCCGAACCGGCAAAGGCAAATGAGATGGCAATCAGATAGAGCCGCCGCTTATCACACCAGTATTTCATTGCCATAAAACAGGCAATAAACAGGTGAAACACGAGTAAAAAAATGGTGAGTGTGGGGAACAAAAGAGGCGAAAAGGACGGAACCCAGTCAACCAGTTTTGAAAATAAAACCTGTAATATTCCGATGACGACAAAGCAACCGAAACAGAACGAGATATAACGACCTTTTACAGAACGACTATTCGCAAGCATATAAAGTTTTACAAATTAAAATAATTATGAAGAGATGATTGCGAAGAGTTTAATCAATTAGCACGCTAAATACTTTGCGCAGAAACAATATATGGCGCGTTTAATAATGCGTGGGATGAATGTATTCTGTAAATATATTTGTGAGGGTGATATATATTGTAAATGGATGTGGCCTGATGACCACATCCATTTTAATTAACGCGGAGAAACGGTAACCTGGCTGCCGTTGCTCGCCAGCACGACGCGTTGACCCGCAGAGAAGCGGGTGTTGCCCTGTTTCTGAACAACCATAATGGTGCTGCCGTCGTCTTTACGAATTTCCAGCTCTACGCCCTGGGTTTTGTTCATCGCGCCCTGTACGCCCTGACCCGCGACACCACCCGCTACAGCGCCCGCTGCGGTTGCCAGAGAACGGCCCGTGCCGCCGCCAACGGTATTACCCAGGAAACCACCCAGTACAGCACCGCCGATTGCGCCCATCACGTTGTTTTCATCACCACCCTGAATTTGTACAGGACGGGCGTTAACAACGGTACCGTAAGTCACGCTCTGAACCTGTTTTGCTTCAGAAGCGCTGTAAACGTCGCCAGACAGCGAGCTGTCGTTCACACAGCCAGCGAGGGTTAAACCAATCAGCGAAACGCCCAGTACACGTACAATCATTTGAATCTCCTGTTCACCAAAAACGCCCATCTGGAGGCATCCGTTATGGCTAAATTATATGGCATAAAGAGCCATAGTTCATATCTTTGCACTAACAATAAGAAAATTGTACTTGAATTTGACTTAACGAGACATAAACAGGAGCCACTCGCCATACCGGCAAGACATTGTTAAAAAATATTATCGTCGGATGGCAAAGGAGCGCTGTTTATGGTTGAGTGGATATCCTTAGCCCACGCAACGTAAGGAAAGCGCATGAAATCGGGTCGCTACATTGGTGTGATGTCGGGCACCAGTCTGGATGGGGTAGATGTCGTTCTGGCCGCCATTGACGAACATATGGTGGCACAGCAGGCGAGCCTGACCTGGCCAATCCCCCTTTCGCTGAAAGAGGATATTCTGAGCATCTGTCAGGGGCAGCAGTTAACCCTCTCCCAGCTTGGTCAACTTGATGTTCGGCTGGGGGCGCTGTTTGCGGATGCGGTGCAGGCGTTAATGCAAAAAGAACACCTCCGTCCCCAGGATGTGGTCGCCATCGGGTGTCACGGACAAACCGTCTGGCATGAGCCGACTGGCGACGCGCCGCATACGTTGCAAATCGGCGATAACAACCAGATTGTGGCGAAGACGGGCGTAACGGTCGTCGGGGATTTTCGTCGCCGCGATATTGCGCTTGGCGGCCAGGGCGCGCCGCTGGTGCCTGCCTTCCATCAGGCGTTGCTGGCGCACCCTACAGAACGCCGCATGGTGCTCAACATAGGCGGGATTGCTAACCTCTCGATGCTTATTCCGGGGCAGCCCGTTCGCGGCTACGATACCGGCCCGGGGAATATGTTAATGGATGCCTGGATCTGGCGGCAGTGCGGTCAACCGTACGATAAAAACGCCGAGTGGGCGAGCGAGGGTAAAGTGGTTCTCCCGCTGCTGCAGTCCATGCTCAGCGACCCTTATTTTGCCTTACCGGCGCCGAAAAGCACGGGACGAGAATACTTCAACTTTGGCTGGCTCGAGCGCCAGCTTGCGCTGTTCCCGGCACTCGCCCCGCAGGATGTCCAGGCGACGCTTGCCGAATTAACGGCCGTGTCGATCTCTGAGCAAGTGCTGCTCAGCGGCGGCTGCGAACGCCTGCTGGTGTGCGGCGGGGGAAGCCGAAACCCGCTGGTGATGGCGCGTCTTGCCGGGCTGCTGCCGGGCACTGAGGTGACCACGACGGACGAGGCCGGCATCAGCGGGGATGATATGGAAGCGCTGGCTTTCGCCTGGCTTGCCTGGCGCACTATCGCAGGGCTGCCAGGGAATTTGCCGTCGGTAACCGGCGCGCGCGAGGCCAGCGTCCTCGGGGCGATTTTCCCTGCAAATCCTCGTCATAATCAGAGTTAACTGAAATTCAGCGCGGCGCCTCGTCGTTAGAATGGAATAAAACAGGGGGGCAGCCATGCCCTCCAGGACCAGGAAAGTCTTCGGAATACGCCCATGAAAAAACTTCTTCTTATTGCCGCGCCTTTATTGCTGTCAGGATGCAGCGTCTATAACCAGTTCCTTGAGCGCATGCAGACCGATACGCTGGAGTATCGCTGCGATGAAAAACCGCTGACCGTGAAGCTGAATAACCCGCGTCAGGAAGCCAGCTTCGTTTACGATAACAAGCTGCTAACCCTTAAACAGGGTATCTCGGCCTCCGGGGCGCGTTATTCGGACGGCATCTATGTATTCTGGTCGAAAGGCGACAGCGCCACGGTCTACAAACGCGACCGCATTGTGCTGAACAACTGCCAGCTTGAAAATCCGAAGCGTTGAGATTTTTACAGGGGCGGCGCACAATAGCGCCACCCAATCTCAAGATCAGCTAACGCCATGTCAGATAACGACGAACTGCAGCAAATTGCGCATCTGCGCCGTGAATACACCAAAGGCGGCCTGCGTCGCCAGGATCTTCCCGCTGAACCCCTCGTGCTTTTTGAGCGCTGGCTGAAACAGGCCTGCGACGCGAAGCTGGCCGACCCAACGGCCATGGTCGTCGCGACGGTAGATGAAAACGGTCAACCGTATCAGCGCATCGTCTTGCTTAAGCATTACGACGAGAAAGGGCTGGTGTTCTATACCAATCTGGGCAGCCGCAAGGCGCACCACTTAGAAAACAACCCGCGCATCAGCCTGCTGTTCCCGTGGCACATGCTGGAACGTCAGGTCATGGTCACCGGTAAAGCGGAACGTCTCTCGACCCTTGAGGTGGTGAAGTATTTCCACAGCCGCCCGCGCGACAGCCAGATTGGTGCCTGGGTATCAAAACAGTCCAGCCGGATCTCTGCCCGCGGCGTGCTGGAAAGTAAATTCCTGGAGCTGAAACAGAAGTTCCAGCAGGGGGAAATTCCGCTGCCGAGCTTCTGGGGCGGCTTCCGCATTCCGATTGAGCAGATGGAATTCTGGCAGGGCGGTGAGCATCGCCTGCATGACCGTTTTTTATACCAGCGCGAGAATGGCGGCTGGAAAATCGACAGACTGGCGCCGTAATCCCCGAAATTTGTTGATTTAAGCGCTAGCGCACACCGCGCTTGCGCTTTATTCTATGGTCCTTTCGCATCAGGCGAAAAGTCGTGTACCGGCAAAGGTGCAGTCGTTTATACATGGAGAATTTGATGGCAAGCAGTAACTTGATTAAACAATTGCAAGAGCGGGGCCTCGTGGCCCAGGTGACGGACGAGGAAGCGTTAGCAGAGCGACTGGCGCAAGGCCCGATCGCGCTCTATTGCGGCTTCGATCCCACCGCTGACAGCTTGCATTTGGGGCATCTTGTTCCATTGTTATGCCTGAAACGCTTCCAGATGGCGGGCCATAAGCCTGTTGCCCTGGTGGGCGGCGCGACCGGTCTGATTGGTGACCCGAGCTTTAAAGCCGCGGAGCGTAAGCTGAACACCGAAGATACCGTGCAGGAGTGGGTGGATAAGATCCGCAAACAGGTTGCACCGTTCCTCGACTTCAACTGTGGTGATAACTCTGCCATTGCTGCTAACAACTACGACTGGTTTGGCGGCATGAACGTGCTGACCTTCCTGCGTGACATCGGCAAGCACTTCTCTGTTAACCAGATGATTAACAAAGAAGCGGTCAAGCAGCGTCTGAACCGTGACGATCAGGGTATCTCCTTTACCGAGTTCTCCTACAACCTGCTGCAGGGCTATGACTTTGCCTGCCTGAACAAGCTGCACGGCGTCTCTCTGCAGATCGGCGGCTCTGACCAGTGGGGGAACATCACCTCCGGTATCGACCTGACCCGTCGTCTGCATCAGAACCAGGTCTTCGGCCTGACCGTTCCACTGATCACCAAAGCAGACGGCACCAAATTCGGTAAAACCGAAGGCGGCGCGGTGTGGCTCGATCCGAAGAAAACCAGCCCGTACAAATTCTATCAGTTCTGGATCAACACGGCGGATGCCGATGTTTACCGCTTCCTGAAGTTCTTCACCTTCATGGACATTGCAGAGATCAATGCGCTGGAAGAGGAAGATAAGAACAGCGGTAAAGCGCCGCGTGCCCAGTACGTTCTGGCGGACGAAGTGACCAAACTGGTTCATGGTGAAGAGGGCCTGGCCGCGGCAAAACGCATCACCGCAAGCCTGTTCAACGGTACGCTGAGCGATCTGAGCGAAGCGGACTTCGAACAGCTGGCGCAGGACGGCGTGCCGATGGTTGAGATGGAAAAAGGAGCTGACCTGATGCAGGCGCTGGTGGACTCTGAGCTCCAGCCTTCCCGTGGTCAGGCGCGTAAAACCATCGCCTCCAACGCTATCACCATCAACGGTGAAAAGCAGGCTGATCCGGAATACACCTTCGTTGACGGCGATCGTCTGTATGGCCGCTACACGCTGCTGCGCCGCGGTAAGAAAAACTACTGTCTGGTCTGCTGGAAGTAAGTAAAAGTCTCGAGGGGCGTGGGAAACCACGCCCTTTTTGTTTGTTCAGGGTTTGGTAAGAAAAAGATGAAGAACATCCTCGCCATTCAGTCCCACGTTGTGTTTGGACATGCTGGCAATAGCGCAGCGGAATTCCCGATGCGCCGCCTCGGTGCCAACGTCTGGCCTCTCAATACCGTGCAGTTCTCTAACCACACGCAATACGGCAAATGGACCGGCTGCGTGATGCCGCCTTCGCATCTCACAGAGGTTGTGCAGGGTATTGCGGATATCGACCAGCTCAAGCGCTGCGACGCCGTTCTGAGCGGCTACCTCGGCTCAGCGGAGCAGGGGGAACACATCCTCGGCATCGTCCGTCAGGTGAAAGCGGCAAACCCGGCGGCAAAATATTTCTGCGACCCCGTCATGGGACACCCGGAGAAAGGCTGCATCGTGGCGCCTGGCGTAGCGGAATTTCACGTTCGCCATGCGCTGCCCGCCAGCGATATCATTGCGCCCAACCTGATTGAGCTGGAGATCCTCAGCGAGCATCCGGTTAACAGCGTAGAAGAGGCTGTACGTGCGTCTCGCGAGCTGATAGCCCAGGGTCCGGAGATTGTGCTGGTAAAACATCTCGCCCGCGCAGGGCTGAGTCAGGAGCGTTTTGAGATGCTGCTAGTAACGAAAGATGACGCATGGCATATCAGCCGTCCGCTGGTGGATTTCGGCACGCGTCAGCCGGTGGGCGTGGGTGATGTGACCAGCGGACTGCTGCTGGTGAAACTGTTGCAGGGTGCAACGGTGAGAGACGCGCTGGAGCACGTGACGGCAGCGGTGTACGAAATTATGATTGCGACGAAAGAGATGCAGGAATATGAACTGCAGGTGGTCGCGGCACAGGATCGTATCGCGAAGCCGGAGCACTATTTCAGCGCCACACGGCTATAATCGTCCAGAGTTCGTAGGCCGGGTGAGCGTCAGCGCCACCCGGCAACACAGACGGCTCGCTTAATTCAACCCTTCCGCTTTTAGCGCCGCGGCCACCGCTGGACGCTCCGCCACGCGCGCCATATACGATGCGATGTGGTCCAACCCTTCCAGGTTCAGCTTAACCGCACGCGCCCAGCGCAGTACGGTAAACAGGTACGCGTCGGCAATGGTGAAGCGTGAACCACAAATCCACTGATCGTCTTTCAGCGATTCGTTAACATACTGCAGCTTTTTCTCCAGCAGAGCTCGAACGGTCGGCTTGTACTCTTCCGGCGTATCCGGGCGGAAGAGGGGGGTAAAACCTTTGTGCAGCTCGGTGGCGATATAGTTCAACCACTCCAGCGTTTTATAACGTGCGACGCTGCCGGTAGGGGCAAGGAGCTGGCGATCCGGTACGTTGTCCGCCAGGAATTGCATAATCGCCACGCCTTCGGTCAGCAGAGTTCCGTCATCCAGCAGCAGGGCCGGAACCTGCCCTTTTGGGTTAATCGCAAAAAAGTCATCCCCGTTTTCCAGGCGCTTTTTCATCAGATCAACGCCATCCAGCGTGAAATCTTTGCCGCTCTCGCGCAGGGTGATATGGGAAGCAAGAGAGCACGCGCCCGGTTTGTAGAACAGTTTCATCGGTAACTCCTTTTTGCTGAGGTTTCAGCTATGTTAGTGCGCGAAGGGACAAAAAAAAAGCCGCTAATCTCTTAGCGGCTTCTGTTCTGTCGTTTCTCTCAGATATCACGCGGTAGCGGTTTTATTCGCTTCCGCCGTCTTGTCGTCGTCCTGAGTCATTCGATTCAGTTTCGGCGCGGTCAGCAGCATCAGCGCCGCGATAACCGCCGTAGCGATACCAATCTGCATGAACACGGTACCGTAGACGTTCAGGGAGAGCAGCGGATCGGTCACGTTTTCTGGCACAGCCATCAGGTTCGCGATCTTACCGGCGATGATCGCCGCACCGGCAGTGGTCAGGAACCAGCTACCCATAATGAAGCCCATCAGACGCTGTGGAACCAGCTGTGCAACCATCGCCAGACCCAGACCGGAGATCATCAGTTCGCCGATAGACTGCAGCGCGTAGCTCAGGATCAGCCAGTTAACGGACACGATACCGGCGTCGGACGCAAACTTAGTCCCCAGCGGCAGCACCAGGAACGCACCAGAACAGAGCACCATACCCACCGCGAACTTGTGCGGCATTGGCAGACGATCGCCCATCTTGTTATAGATTGCGGCCAGAATCGGGGAACCGATCATGATCCAGAAGGGGTTCAGCGCCTGGAACTGCTCAGGTTCGAATGCGATACCCAGGATAGAGTGCTCAACGTTACGAATAGCGAAGAAGTTCAGAGAGGTTGGCATCTGGCTGTACAGCACGAAGAAGATAATCGCTTCCAGCATCAGAATGAACGCCACAATCATCTTACGACGGGCTGCACCCTTCATAGCGAACGCTTCTTTCGCGAAGATGACCACGATGCCCAGCGCAACTACGCCCAGAACGGCACGAGCGATACCCTGGTTGTGCAGCAGCCAGGTGGCGATCGCCGCCAGGACGACAACGCCCACGATGGTAGCCAGCAGCTTGCCCATGTGGACAGGCTCGAAGTCAGGTTTTGAACCGTAGTCTTTCACCCAGTTGCGGCAGAACAGGAAGTTTACCACGGTGATCAGCATACCCACGAAGCTCAGCGCAAACGCCACGCTCCAGCCGAATTTCGCGGCCAGCCATGGGGTTGCCAGCATGGAAAAGAAGGAACCGATGTTGATGGACATGTAGTACATGGTAAATGCACCGTCCAGACGTGGGTCATCTTTGCTGTAGCAGGTTGAGAGCAGGGAAGACGGGTTCGCTTTGAACAAGCCGTTACCCACGGCGATGGTTGCCATGCCCATGTAGACCACAGCCGCATCATGTCCTGACCATGCAACCAGACCATAGCCAATAGCCAGAACAATGGCACCCAGCATAATGACGCGCTTAGTACCGAGAACTTTATCACCCAGCCAGCCGCCGATAGCAACCAGACCGTAAACGAGGGCACTAAAGGAGGAGAACAGCGTGATGGAATCGGCTTCGGACATACCCAGCTGTTTAACCAGGTAAACCGCCATGATCCCTTGCAGGCCGTAGTAACCAAAACGCTCCCATAACTCGATAGAGAAGATGAGATAAAACGCTTTCGGTTGTTTAAAAGCGTTCAGACTCACGCTTTCATCTGTTGGTTTATTGTTTGCAGTCGACACATATACCTCTTTTTTTACATCCCATATTAACGGGGGTGTTCATAGCGTGATGGCTGTAGCCCATCCGCCTTATAGTTATATTGGGAGGAGAAACGGCGGGTAATGTTCACTATCCTGCCCCGTCTGGCAATACGTTTGTAATAATCTGTTACATATATCTTGAACGGTATAATTGTCGGTTTCTACAAATGTTATTTAGCGTTAAATTTTATACGATAACTAAAGGTAGTTTTTTCGACTGGTATACACCCAGTGCGATGGGGTTTCGGCGATATGTTCTGCTATTTGCCGCTTATTGTAGTGATATAGCCCATATTCTGAAAAATAGCTGGTCTTATCTTCCGGCTAAACGCATTTAAATCTTGCCCGGCAAAGGGTTTGCGATGACTTTGACTACAAAAAATCAACATGACGTTATCAGAGTGATCGCGATCACAGATGTATAGAAATTTTTGGCTATGAAAAAAGTATTAACCTGTTTGAGCGTTATAGAGCCGAACAAGTGACAAGTCAGAAGAAAGTAAGAGCGGACAAATAACGGCCAAAAGAAGAACGAACGGTAGCCCTTCTTTTGGCAAGGGATTATGACGGTCAGGGATAGACTTTTTCTTTATATTCGCAGAGATCTTCAATAACGCAGGAGCCGCAGCGCGGCTTTCGGGCTATGCAGGTATAACGACCGTGCAAAATCAGCCAGTGGTGGCAGTCAACCTTGAATTCGGCAGGAACCACTTTTAACAGCTTCTCTTCTACCTGCTCGACATTTTTCCCTGGGGCGAAGTTGGTCCGGTTTGAGACGCGGAATATATGCGTATCAACGGCGATGGTCGGCCAGCCAAACGCGGTATTGAGCACAACGTTCGCGGTTTTACGCCCCACGCCCGGCAAGGCTTCCAGCGCGGCGCGATCTTCCGGTACTTCGCCTCCGTGCTGTTCCAGCAGGATCCGACAGGTCTTAATCACGTTCTCGGCTTTGCTGTTAAACAGGCCGATGGTTTTGATATATGACTTCACGCCTTCCACGCCCAGCTCCAGCATGGCCTTCGGCGTATTGGCGACCGGATAGAGCAGGGCGGTGGCTTTGTTGACGCTCACATCGGTCGCCTGCGCAGAGAGCAACACCGCGATCAGCAGTTCAAACGGAGAGGTAAAATTCAGCTCCGTCGTCGGGTGCGGGTTCTCGTCCCGCAGACGGGTCAGGATCGCAATGCGCTTTTCTTTGTTCATGAGGCCTTCTCGGGTGTCCCTTCCAGAACGCTGCGCTCTGCCGCGCGGCGCTTACGTTTCTCATCAATCAGGTATTTTATCGCCAGCATCATGCCGAGGCCAATAAACGCGCCGGGCGGCAGCATCGCCAGCAGGAATGGCGTGTCGGTGTGGAACACTTCTATGCGCAGCACTTTGGCCCAGCCGCCCAACAGCGCATCTGCGCCGTCGAACAGCGTACCGTTGCCGAGGATTTCACGCAGCGAGCCCAGCACGAACATGGCGCACGTGGCACCCATGCCAATGGAAAAACCATCCAGCGCCGACATGGCCGGGCTGTTTTTCACCGCGAACGCTTCCGCACGACCCACCACGATACAGTTGGTGACGATAAGAGGAATGAAGATCCCGAGCGACTGGTACAGACCAAACGCGTAGGCGTTAATCAGCATCTGGACAATACTGACCACCGACGCAATGATCATGACGTAAATCGGAATACGAATTTCCGACGGCGTCCAGCGTCGCAGGGCAGAGATGGAGAGGTTGGTCAGGGTCAATACCAGCGTGGTTGCCAGACCCAGACCGAGCGCGTTGGTGGCGGTGGATGTCACCGCCAGCAGGGGACACATACCCAGAAGCTGTACCAGCGCGGAGTTGTTTTTCCACAATCCCTGGACAATAACCTCTTTAACCTGGCTCATGATTACTCCTCACAGGCCGGAAGATTGTTGATCTGCGCGGGCAGCGTTTCAGCGTACAGCCCGGCACGTTTTACAGCGTTTACCACCGCCCGCGGGGTGATGGTTGCGCCCGTGAACTGGTCAAACTCGCCGCCGTCTTTCTTCACCGCAAACGCGATGTGATCTTCACCATGGATCACTTTACCGGCAAAGTGCAAAATCCAGTCGCTCAGACGGGTTTCAATTTTGTCGCCAAGACCCGGCGTTTCATGATGTTCCGTCACGCGGGTGCCCAGGATGGTACCGGAGAAATCGCTGCCCACGAGCAGCTGAATGGCGCCGGAATAGCCGTCAGGCGCGGTCGCTTCCATCACCGCGCCGACCGGTTTATCCCCTTTGCGGGCGATAAAGAGGCGGTGCGGGCCTTTCCCAAGCTGCGGCGCATCTACCACAAAGCAGCTTTTTTGCAGGTCATTATCGTAGAAATCGGACGGGATCACCTGATCGAACAGCGCCTTTTGCTGCTTCGAGGCCTGTTCTTCGATGGTCGTTTTGGTCAACGCATTAACCAGTGCCGTCAGCCCCGTCAGGACCGCGGCGAAGACAGCCAGCGTGACGCCGTGTTTTTGCATCGTTTTTAACATGGCGAAACCCTTAGCGATGGCCGTACACGCGCGGACGCGTGTAATAGTCGATGAGCGGAACGGTAATATTGGCGAGCAGGACGGCAAAGGCCACGCCGTCCGGGTAGCCACCGAAGCTGCGGATGAGCCAAACCAGCAGGCCAGCCAGCGCGCCGAAGATCAGGCGTCCGCGGTTAGTCGTTGAGGCCGTCACCGGATCCGTCAGGATAAAGAAGGCACCCAGCATGGTCGCGCCGGAGAGCAGGTGCATCTGCGGGCTGGCCAGCGATTCAGGAGCGAATACCCAGCCCAGCGTGGCGCAGACCGCCAGCGTCACGAGGAAGCTGACCGGAATATGCCAGCGGATGGCCTTCTGCTGCAACAGGAACAGGCCGCCTAGCAGATACGCCAGGTTGACCCACTGCCAGCCGGCTCCTGCCAGCACGCCGCTGTAGATGGCCGATTTCATAATTTGCTCAACGCTGTGCCCGGCATGCAGGGACGTTTTAAACGTATCGAGCGGCGTCGCCTGGCTGATACCGTCCACGCCCATACGCAGCGCGTTCATATACGCACCGAGTGCGGTATGGCCGGTGAAGATCACGTGCAGAGCATCCATGAAGCCCGGAACCGCGGCCGCAATCTCGTGCGGGGGCAGCCAGCTGGTCATCTGTACCGGGAAGGAGATCAGCAGCACCACGTAGCCAATCATTGCCGGGTTAAACGGGTTATGACCGAGGCCGCCATACAGCTGTTTGGCAATAATCACTGCAAACACGGTGCCGAGCACCACCATCCACCACGGGGCAAACGGCGGAATACTGATCGCCAGCAGCAGGCCGGTGAGTAGCGCGGAGTTATCGGCCAGAATGCGGGAGACCGCCGCCTTGCGCAACTTAAGCACAAGGGCTTCCGCCGCTAAGGCGCTGGTACAGCCCAGGATTATCTGGAACAGGGTTCCCCAGCCGAAAAACCAGCACTGAACGGCAATGCCCGGCAGCGCCGCCAGGCAGACCAGCATCATGATGCGCGATGTCTGGCGCTGATTGTGGGTGTAGGGGGAGCTTGCGATTCTGAAAACCATTTAATCCTCGTTAACTGCTTGCTGTGCGGCTTTCTTTGCCTGAACGCGCGCAATGGCGGCGGCGACGGCGGCCTTGCGCGGGTCATCGTTGGCGGCCTGCGGCTGCTCTTCCTGCTGCGCCGCCTTACGGGCTTTGGCGCGGGCAATCGCCGCTTCAACGGCGGCTTTGCGCGGGTCGACCGGTGCTTCGGGTTCTGCGGCTGGCGCCTGCTGCGCTGCTTTGCGCGCTTTGGCGCGGGCAATCGCCGCTTCAACGGCCGCTTTGCGAGGGGCGACCGCTTCCTGCTCAACCACCACGCTTCGCTCACCGGCTTTGCGGGCTTTGGCGCGGGCTATCGCCGCCTCAACGGCGGCTTTACGCGGGTCGATCTCCGCCTCTGCCTGGACCGTTTGCGCTTTTTCAGCCTGACGGGCGCGTGCCTGAGCTTTACGTGCTTCACGCGCCGCAATGGCTTCGCTGTTGTCCGGCTTCTCGCCAGCCGGGATCACCACAGGCTGCGCCGCGGTGGCTTTTTTCTCGCGAACGCGCGCCAGAGCAGCGTTAATCGCATCCTGATCTTTCTCGCCAGGCTGAACGGCGGCCTGCTTATGGCGCTCCTGACGGGCGATTTTTTCGCGTTCCAGTCGCGCCTGGCGCGCTTCAAAGCGCGCTTTGGCTTCTGCGGCGCGCTTTTCTTCCATGGAGATGGCATAAATTTCAGCCTTCTCCTGGCGGAAATACTGCACCAGAGGAATGTTGCTAGGGCAGACCCAGGCGCAGGCACCGCATTCGATGCAGTCGGCCAGGTTATGGGCTTTCGCCTTGTCGTGCAGCTGGCCTTTGCTGTACCAGTACAGCTGCTGCGGGAGCAGATCCGCCGGGCAGGCGTCGGCGCAGGCGCTGCAGCGAATACAGCCTTTCTCTTCCTGCTCTTCACCCATCTCGGTCGGGGAAGGCGCGAGCAGGCAGTTGGTGATTTTAACCACCGGCACATCGAGCCACGGCAGGGTAAAGCCCATCAGGGGGCCGCCCATGATCACCATCTGATCGCTGCCCGGGCAAAAGTCAGCCTGCTCCAGCAGGTGACGCACCGGTGTACCCAGACGTGCCCAGACGTTGCCCGGACGAGAGACCGCTTCCCCGGTCAGCGTCACCACGCGCTCGGTCAGCGGCTCGCCGTCGATCACCGCGCGCTTCACGGCGTACGCGGTGCCCACGTTCTGCATCAGCACGCCGATATCCGAAGAGCGTCCGCCGTGCGGGACCTGCTTGCCGGTGAGGATCTGTGTCAGCTGTTTAGCACCGCCAGAGGGGTACTTGGTCGGAATGACGCGCAGGCTGATATCATGGCTACCGGCCAGCACGGCGCGCAGCATCGAGATAGCCTGCGGTTTATTGTCTTCGATACCAATCAGCACTTCCCGCGGCTGCAGAATGTGCGCAAGGATCCGGATGCCTTCCACCACCTGGGCGGCGCAGTCCTGCATCAGACGATCGTCGGCGGTGATGTACGGTTCGCACTCGGCGGCGTTGATAATCAGTGTCTGAATGTTATCGCCACCGCCGCGCAGCTTGACGCCGGTCGGGAAGCCCGCGCCGCCAAGCCCGGCCACGCCGAACTGATGAATGCGCTCGATGAGCGCTTCGCGGCTCTGGCTGCGGTAGTCGCTCCAGCCGTCACGGTCAATCCAGCGGTCTTCGCCGTCGGCTTCAATAATCACGCTCAGTTCCGACAGCGCGGACGGATGCGCCACCGTATGCGGCGCAATGGCGACCACCTTACCGGAGGTGGGGGCGTGCACCGGCAGCATACGTCCGCGACCAAAGGTCAGCGGCTGACCGCGAAGGACGGTATCGCCTTCTTTCACGCACAGCTCGCCCTCAGCGCCAATATGCTGCTTGAGCGGCATGACGTAACGCGTCGCCAGCGGAATTTGACGCAGCGGCGTGCCGTTGGACTGGGTTTTCATCTCTGGCGGATGGATACCGCCGTCAAAGTCCCAGATCTTCTCTTTTCTGAAAGCAGAAAATAACTTAAGCATGTTGTTCCACAGGAATATTGCGAACCGGAATGGTTTGAAGATCCCACTTCCAGCTTTCGGTAGTCGTTTCAACCGGGCGCAGCTCTATACATTGCGTCGGGCAGGGGGCCACGCAGAGGTTACAGCCGGTGCAGAGATCCGCCACAACGGTGTGCATGGCGCGGGTCGCGCCGACAATGGCGTCGACCGGGCAGGCCTGAATACATTTGGTGCAGCCGATGCAGTTTGCTTCGTCGATCACCGCGAGGGCGCGAACCGGCTCCTGGACTTCCGCATCGCCATCAACGGGCTGCGGATCGACGTTAAGCAGGGCGGCAATTTTCAGCATCACCGCTTCGCCGCCGGGCGCACAGCGGTTAATTTTTTCACCCTGAATGCCTACCGCTTCAGCGTAAGGGCGGCAGCCCGGGTAGCCGCACTGTCCACACTGACTTTGCGGCAAAAGCTCATCAATTTTTTCAACAACAGGATCGTCCTCTACCGCGAAACGGCGGGAGGCGTAACCCAGGATAAGGCCAAACACCAACCCCAGGACGCTGATAGAGGCGATGGCAATCCAGATAGCATTCATTACAACTTCACCAGACCACTAAAGCCCATAAAGGCCAGAGACATTAAACCCGCGGTCACCAGCGCAATGGCATTACCGCGAAATGGCGCAGGGATATCCGCTGCTGCCAGACGTTCGCGAATCGACGCGAACAGCACCATAACAAATGAGAAACCGACAGCGGCGGAGAAACCGTACAGCGCCGATTGCATAAAATTATGGCCAAGGTTGATGTTCAGCAGCGCCACGCCAAGCACCGCGCAGTTGGTGGTGATCAGCGGCAGGAAGATACCCAGCAGGCGATAGAGCGCCGGGCTGGTTTTACGCACCACCATTTCGGTAAATTGCACCACCACCGCGATAACCAGAATAAACGCCAGCGTACGGAGATAGATTAACCCCAGCGGGATGAGGATCCAGGTGTCAATCCACCACGCGCAGATGGACGCCAGCGTCATGACGAAGGTCGTCGCCAGCCCCATGCCCATCGCTGTTTCCAGCTTTTTGGACACGCCCATAAACGGGCACAGGCCAAGGAACTTCACCAGAACGAAGTTGTTAACCAGCACGGTGCCGACAAAGAGCAGTAAGTAATCGGTCATTATTTAGCCTGAAATAAAAAAGCCGCCTATTATCGGACAAACCGGGGCAGGCGACAACAGGTTATCTGTAAGGTTATTACGGGTTCACGAAGGTGTTTTTCACACGCGATGAACGTTTGAAATAGGGCACCAGCAGCGCCGCAGCCAGTAACGGGAAAAGCAGCTGGCGGACAGCAAGCGCGTCTGATACGGGCGAAAAAGCAAATGCCTTCACCGCCAGCAGAACCGAAATGAGCAGCCAGATAATGTAGTGCTTAGGCACACTCTTGCGGCGCTTAAAGAAGGCGATAGTCAGCCACAGGGTGTAGTACCACATCCCAATCGCGAAAACGAACGACACAAACCACATCGCTATATTCAGCACGCTTTGCGACATCAGGGTCTGAATAGCGTGAGGGGTAATCAATGCGGTGGTATAAAGCAGCAGCGCAAGCGATGCGCTTAATAAGGCAACCAGCAGCCATGCCAGTGGGGCGATTAACCAGCCTCCGATGCGTTCTCCAGGCGTTGCGGTCATGAACTCTCCCATTATCTGCGCGAAATGTTGTACAGCCAGTTTGCAGGGCGGAGAGTATATAACATTTCGCGCGGATGGCTACTTTCTTATAAAACGTAACGCCATACGGACTTCGGGACCTCGCCGACGTTGAACAAGCGTCCGCCGGACACCAGCTCCGCACGGCGATGGTCAGCGGCGCGATACATATTGATGATGTCCTGATTATCCGACAGGGTGTAGTTCAGATGGTCAAACAGTTTTTCCAGGCTCTCAAGCGAATTGATCTTGCGAAATTTTAATAAATAGTCCTGAACTGTCATATTAATAATTTTCCATATAAAAGTGAGTAATACCAGTTAAGGTAATTCGGTCGAATAATAAACGGATTAATACAGACGTAAACAGCCCACTCAGATAACGCGACGAAATTAGGAGTTTTCTTTGCTGAAATTCAGGCACCGAAGGTGATGCCTGGAAGAGAAGGTTAACCGCGTTCACCAGGGCTGGCAATACGAAACTGACACATTATGTCACTCTTTAAAGCAGCAACCGGTTACTTAGGATGGGTGACGGCAGCAGGCTCCGGCGGCTGGTAGTTATCAATATGGCTGGCTACGCCGAGCAAAATGACCGAAACCCCAAGAACAATCCATCCCGCTAATTCAATGATTCGATTAATAATTGATGCCATGATTCACTGTTGTAATTTATCCATAAATACAGGTCGCAAATGTTACAGCGCTGTTTCTCTGACGGCAAGCGCTTTGGGAACGATTCCCTTAAACAAAATCAGAAGGTTAATACTATGTAACAAAAATAGCCGTTACAGCCTGCTATTTTAAGCGCCATGGCTCATTATTAATGAGGGCAATGCCAGAAAGGCCAGTATGAAATAAGAAACGCAAAAAGAGGACAACACGATGAGTGATAACATCCGCGTCGGGCTTATAGGCTACGGGTACGCGAGCAAAACGTTTCATGCGCCTCTGATAGCCGGAACGCCGGGAATGGCGCTGGCGGCGGTATCCAGCAGCGACGCCGCCAAAGTCCACGCTGACTGGCCCGCAGTGCCGGTTGTCTCCGAGCCTAAACACCTTTTCAACGATCCGAATATCGATTTAATTGTTATTCCCACCCCGAACGACACGCACTTCCCGCTTGCGAAAGCCGCGCTGGAAGCCGGGAAGCACGTCGTAGTTGACAAACCCTTCACCGTGACGTTGTCACAGGCGCGTGAGCTGGAGGCGCTGGCAAAAAGTCTGGGCAGAGTGCTGTCCGTTTTCCATAACCGCCGGTGGGACAGCGACTTCCTGACGGTTAAAACGCTTCTCGGGGAAGGCACGTTAGGAGAGATCGTTTTTTTTGAATCGCATTTTGACCGTTTCCGTCCGCAGGTGAGAAACCGCTGGCGCGAGCAGGCCGGTCCGGGCAGCGGCATCTGGTACGATTTAGCCCCGCATCTGCTGGACCAGGCCGTTAATCTGTTTGGGCTGCCGGTGAGCATGACGGTCGATCTGGCCCAGCTCAGGCCCGGTGCGCAGACAACGGATTACTTCCACGCGGTGTTGAGTTACCCGCAGCGGCGGATTGTGCTGCACGGCACGATGGTCGCTGCCGCGGAATCTGCCCGCTATATCATCCACGGCACGCGCGGGAGCTACGTGAAGTTTGGCCTCGATCCGCAGGAAGATCGCCTCAAAAACGGTGAACGTCTGCCGCAGGAAGACTGGGGCTATGATATGCGCGACGGTGTCGTGACACGGACGGAAGGTGAGGAGCTGGTTGAGGAAACCCTGTTAACGATCCCGGGTAACTATCCGGCTTATTATGCTGCCATCCGCGATGCGCTGAACGGAACGGGGGAGAACCCGGTTCCGGCCAGCCAGGCGATCCAGATTATGGAGCTGATTGAGCTGGGGATTGAATCTGCCAAACATCGCGCCACGCTCTGTCTGGCATAAGTTTTAAATTCTTTTGTATGCCGGGTAAGGCGTAGAAGCCACCCGGCAAAAGGTTTTACGCGGTTGCCACCTTATCCCGCAGCGCCTGCTTCTCCGCAGGCGTCAGGAAGGCGATCTCCAGCCCGTTGATCTGCGCCTGACGGATCTGCTCGCGGCTCAGGCCCGCCTGCGGCGCGGCGATGTTGTACTCGTGGATGATATCCACGCCCTGAACCGCCGGATCGTCCGTGTTCAGCGAGGCCAGCACGCCGTGCTCAAGGAACGTTTTCAGAGGGTGCTGCGCCAGCGTTGCTACGGTGCTGGTCTGAATGTTGGACGTCAGGCACGACTCAATGCCGATGCGCTGCTCCGCCAGGAAATCCATCAGCGCGCGGTCTTCTGCCGCCTTCACGCCGTGGCCGATACGCTCGGCGCCCAGCTCGCGGATGGCCTGCCAGATGCTTTCCGGGCCCGCTGCTTCACCCGCATGGACGGTAATGTGCCAGCCGGCATCGCGCGCGCGGTTGAAGTGGGAGAGGAACAGGCTGCCGGGGAAGCCCAGTTCGTCGCCAGCGAGGTCGACGGCAGTGATGGCATCGCGGTGCGCCAGCAGCGCTTCCAGCTCCTGCAGGCAGGCGGCTTCACCGAACGTGCGGCTCATAATGCCGATCAGGCGGGCCTGAACGTCGAAGGTTTTACACCCTTCACGGACGCCTTCAATGACGGCCTCCACCACGCCTGCAACGGGCAGGCTGTGGGTCATCGCCATATAGCCCGGCGAGAAGCGCAGCTCAACGTAGTGCAGGCCGTTACGGGCCGCGTCTTCAATGTTCTCAAACGCCACGCGGCGGCAGGCATCCAGCGAGGCCAGCATCTTCACGCCCCAGTCGAGTTTGCTCAGGAAACTGACCAGGTCCGGTTCATTGGAGGTGACCTGTACGTGTGGGATCAGGGACTCAAGGGTCTGAGCGGGAAGCGTTAAGTTGAACTGGCGGCCAAGATCGAGGATGGTTTGGGCACGAATGTTACCGTCAAGGTGACGATGAATATCAGTTAAGGGCAGGCGTGTATCAATCATGGTCGCACTCTTTTCGGGTTAAAGTGCGCCATATTATAAAAACAAAACGGGGTAAAAAGCTATTTGCGCAAGGGAATATTCCGTTGCGCAAACAAATTACAGGAGCGTGTTGATCCCGGCGATGAGGCGCTGCACCCCTTGTTCCAGCTTGCTGCATGGGCAGCCGGCGTTAAGGCGCACGAAGCCGTTACCCTCGTTTCCGTACGTGTATCCCGGCATGATGGCGACTTTTTGCTGCTCGATCAGCACTTTTTGCAGTGCCCTGTCGTCAATGTTCAGCGGGCGCAGGTCAATCCAGGCCAGATAGGTTGCTTCCGGCGGCTGCCAGTTCAGTTTCGGAAAAGCACTGTTTAATTCCTGTGCGATATACAACAGATTCTCTTCCAGATAACGACGCAAGGCATCAAGCCACGGCTCTCCCTGCTGATAGGCGGCGATATGGGCCGTCAGCGCCAGCACGGAAGGGGAAGAGAGCCCATCCCGTCCTTTTAGCGCGCTGAGATAGCCGTTACGGCTCTCTTCATCGCCGATCAGGCCGTATGCGCCTGTTAGTGCCGGAATATTAAAGCTTTTCGAGCCGGAGGTGAGAAGCGCCCATTTGCCGCGCGCTACCGCATTCCACGGGGTGTGGCGATGCGCCCCCCAGACCATGTCCATATGAATTTCATCGCTGATAACCGCCACGTCATAGCGCTCACAGAGTTCCGCCATCTGCGTCAATTCATCCCGCGTCCAGACCTTGCCGGTCGGGTTCTGCGGGCTGCACAGCAGCAGAATTTTGTTTTCCGGTTTCGCCAGGGCCGCTTCAAGCGCCGCCATATTGCCCTGCCAGCCAGTCGCCTGCTTTTCCATCTCAACAGCCACTACCTGACGCGCATTGCCTCCAATGGCGTTGTAAAACGCATCGTACGCCGGTGTGTGGACCACCACGCCGTCACCGGGCTTTGACCAGAGGCGGATCAGCTCTGACACCATGTAGATGACGGAAGGGCCATAAACGATGGTTTCTTTATCAATGCGGCTGTTAAAGCGCTGCCGAAACCAGTGTTCAACAGCGGCAAGAAACTCGTCGTTTTTCCAGCGGCTGTAGCCCAGCACGCCGTGGTTGATGCGCTGATGCAGCGCGTCGGTAATGCAGGGGGCGGTGGCGAAGTCCATATCAGAGATAGTAAAGGGCAGCAGATCCGCCGCGCCAAAGCGGTCGGCGACGTAGTCCCACTGCGTACACCAGGTGCCGTGACGATCCACGACGGTAGAAAAATCAAACATGACGTTAATCCTTAAAGTAAAACCCCCTCATGAGAGGGGGTTGAGGCATCAGGCTTCTACTGTTCGCATCAGGGTTGCCAGCTCATCTTTCACCGACTGAACCTGCGGGCCGATAACCACCTGCAAATTGTGCTGATTTAACTGTACCACGCCGATGGCCCGGTTGGCTTTCAGGGCGTTGGTATCCACTTTTGACATATCCGCCACCGACAGACGCAGGCGGGTGATGCAGTTATCCAGCGAGGTAATGTTATCCGCACCGCCCAGCGCAGCCAGAATGGCAGGGGTGTTATACCCGGATTTGCCCACGGTACCGGCCACCGCCTGCTCAACGCTGGTGGCGGTATCGGTATCGCGGCCCGGCGTTTTCAGGTTAAAGCGGGTGATGGCGAAGCGGAAGATACCGTAGTACACCGCGAACCAGATAGCCGCCACGACCGGCACCAGATACCACTTGGTTGACAGGCCGTGCAGGATCCCGAACACCACGAAGTCAATCACGTTGCCGTCGGTGTTGCCGATGGTGACGCCCAGCACCGCCATCACGGTAAAGCCCAGGCCGGTCAGCAGCGCGTGGATGAGATAAAGCACCGGCGCAACAAACAGGAACAGGAATTCGATAGGCTCGGTGGTGCCGCCCACGACGCAGGCAATCACGCCGGAGATCAGCAGCCCTTTAATTTTATGTCGGTTTTCCGGGCGCGCGCAGTGGTACATCGCCAGCGCGGCACCCGGCAGGCCGCCGAGGAAGGCCGGCATTTTACCCTGAGACAGGAAGCGGGTGGCGCTTTCGGAGAAGCCGTGGGTAGTCGGACAGCTCAGCTGCGCCTGGAAGATGGTCAGCGCACCGCTCACGTCGTGACCGCAAACCTCCATGGTACCGCCCGCTTCGGTGAAGCGAATCAGAGCCACCAGGATATGCTGCAGGCCGAACGGCAGCAGCAGACGCTCGCCGGTGCCGAAGATCATCGGACCAAAATCTCCCGCGCCGTTGATGATGCGGCCAATGCCGTTGATGCCCATCGCAAAGACTGGCCAGATCAGCGGAATGATCAGGCCGAACAGACCCATGACCACCAGGGTGACAATCGGCACGAAGCGGGTACCGCCGAAAAAGGCCAGAGCATCCGGCAGGCGGATATTATGGAAGCGCTCGTGCAGCATCCAGATAATGACCCCGGCGATCACCGCTCCGAGGATCCCGGTATCAATAGACTGAATACCAATCACGCTCTGAATATTGTTGGCCTTCAGCACGGCTGCGTCGGTGGTCGGCAGAATGCCTTTCGCGGTCAGCCAGAAGTTAACCGCCAGGTTCATCACGGCGTAACCCACAAACCCGGCAAACGCCGCGACGCCTTTATTCTCGCGGGCCAGGCCCAGCGGGATGGCGATACAGAACATCACGGGCAGGAAGCTAAACGCGAAGGAGCCGACCTTACTCATCCAGATAAAGATCGCCTGCAGCACGGGAGTACCGAGGAACGGGATCAGCGTGATAACGTCTTTACTGCTCAGCGAGCTGCCGATCCCGAGCATGATCCCGCAGAACGAGAGGAGCGCCACGGGCAGCATAAAGGTTTTACCCAGTTGCTGGAAAAACTCCCACAGCGATATTTTTTGTGCTGTTTTCGCCGTCATAAAACGACTCCTTTATTGTTAAAATCAGTTTGCCTGCTTCAATGCTGCGAGAAGATAAAACGTTTTATCAAAGTTTAGTGCGCGCTAAATCACATTCTCAGGCTTTGACTGGTAGTATAAAGATAACGTATTGATAAAACGTTTTACCGATCTCATTTCAGGGAGTCACGCTGACACATGGCTGTAGCGAAAAAAGTCACCATCAACGATGTCGCGCTGGCGGCGGGGGTTTCCGTCAGCACCGTTTCTCTCGTGCTCAGTGGTAAAGGGCGCATCTCGCCCGCAACCGGCCAGAGGGTGAACGAGGCGGTTGAACAGCTGGGCTTTGTGCGTAACCGTCAGGCGTCGGCGCTGCGCGGTGGGCAAAGCGGGGTGATTGGCCTGATTGTCCGTGACCTGACGTCACCTTTTTATGCGGAGCTGACCGCCGGGTTAACCGAAGCGCTGGAAGCGCAGGGGCGGATGGTCTTTCTGCTGCACGGCGGGCGCGAGGCCGGGCAGCTTCTCTCCCGTCTCGATATGCTGCTGACCCAGGGGGTTGACGGAGTGATCGTCGCCGGAGCGTCGGGCGTGGGTAGCGAACTGTGCGAGCGTGCCGCCGAAAAAGGCGTGCCGCTGGTGTTCGCCTCGCGCGCCAGCTACCTCGACGAAGCCGATACGCTGCGCCCGGATAACATGCAGGCCGCGCAAATGTTGACCGAACATCTTATTCGCCGCGGGCATCAGCGCATTGCCTGGCTGGGAGGGAAAAGCTCCTCCCTGACGCGCGCCGAGCGGGTCGGCGGCTACTGCGCGACGCTGATTAAATACGGCCTGCCGTTCCACAGCGAGTGGGTCGTGGAGTGTGAATCCAGCCAGAAGATGGCGGCGGAAGCGATAGGCGCGCTGCTGCGAAGCAATCCGACCATCAGCGCCGTGATTTGCTACAACGATGTGATTGCCATGGGTGCCTGGTTTGGCCTGATCCGCGCCGGCCGTCAGAGCGGCGAGGGCGGGGTGGAAACCTTCTTCGGCCATCAGGTGGCGTTGGGGGCGTTCGCCGACGTTGGTGAAAACGCGCTGGATGACCTGCCGATTGTCTGGGCTACCACCCCTGCGCGGGAGATGGGCTACACGCTGGCAGACAGAATTATGCAGCGCATCGACAACACGGATGTCCAGTCCGGGCACCAGATTGTGGCGGCGCGGCTGGTGACGGTGAAATAACTCAGCTCTGCTGCGTAAGCGGGTTGAGCGTCAGATGTGTCTCCAGGGCTTCTACAAATTTTCGTACTTTTGCCGGGATCAGCCGGGAGGTCGGGTAAACCGCCCAAATGGCCAGCGATTCCGGCTGAGCATCTTCCAGGACGATCCGCACGAGTTTACCCTCAGCAATGGCAGGCTCTACGTACCAGCGAGATAAATTTGCGATGCCGAGTCCCCCCAGACAAGCCTCGAAAATCGCCTCAATAGAATTAGCCGAGAATCGGCCTGAGACCTTTTGTTTGTAGCGCTGTTCACCCTTTTCAAACGACCAGTGCGTCGTATCTGAGGTGGTCAGGCAGCTATGTCCAGCCAGATCGTTAAGCAATTTCGGTGAACCGTGCGCGGCGAGATACTCCGCACTGGCGCAAAGCTCGCGGGGGTTATCACAGATGCGGTGTGCGACTAACCGGTTATCGCGCAGCGGTGCAATGCGTAACGCCACGTCTATGCCTTTCCCGACAATATCAATTTGCTCATCGGTTGCCAGCAGGTCGACCTGCAGGGCAGGATGTTGCTGCATAAACAGCGGCAACATCGGTGCAACGATCTTGCGTCCAAACGCCGCTGAGGCGGTAATGCGAAGGCGTCCGGACAGGTGCGTACCATCAGGAAACAGATCGGCCAGCGCGTTATTTTTATCTTCCAGCAACGCCTGCGCATGAGGCAAAAAAACGTCACCATCGCTGGTGGGTGAGAGGGATCGCGTGGTGCGATGCACCAGCCTGACCCCCAGCTCAGCCTCAAGATTGTTAAGAGAGCGTGACGCCGCCATGGCGCTCATTGAGAGCCGACGCGCGGCGCCCGCCAGGCTACCCGCCTTAATCGCTTCGACAAACACTTCAACGTCTTCCAGTTTCATTGTATCGCTTTTCGTTATGCTGCCTTATCAAAGTACATATCTACAGTATTTATCGTTACGCTGCCATAGTCTCTTCACAACCTGAAGAATATCAATCTGGAGTGAAGATGAAAAAGTTGAAAACGGTTCTGGCATTCAGCAGCCTGTTACTGGTAAGTGCCGCCTGGGCTGACGCACCTGCGCAGGTGAAGCAGCAGGTCCCCGGCTATTATCGTCTGGCGGTAGGGGAATATGAGGTCACGGCGCTGTTCGACGGCTATAACGACCTTTCGCCGTCATTACTCCACGGTCTTTCAGACGACAAGGTTCGTAAACTGCTGGCTCAGCATAAAATCGATGCCGACCGCATGCCGACCGCTTTTAACGCTTTCCTGGTTAATACCGGTAAACATCTGGTCATGATTGACAGCGGAGCGGGGCACTGCGTGCCGGAAACGGCCGGCCAGCTGGTTAACAATATGAAAGCATCAGGCTATCGTCCCGAGCAGGTTGATACCATTTTCCTGACGCATCTTCATCTTGACCACGTGTGTGGCCTGAGCGATGCAGACGGTAAAGCGCTGTTCCCCAATGCCACCGTCTACGTACCGCAGGGGGAGGCCGACTACTGGCTTGATCCTGCAAAAGAAGCGAGCGCGCCGGCTAATGCGAAAGAGTATTTTGCTATCGCCCGAAAAGCATTGTCTGATTATAAAGCCTCCGGACATCTTAAAACCTTCGTTCCGCCAGCTTCGCCGATCCCGGAAGTCCAGACGGCCTATGCCGTTGGCCATACGCCCGGCAGTACCGTTTATCGCTTTGCGTCGCAGGGGACGGCTATTAACTTCATTGGGGATCTGATTCATGCGCCAGCCGTCCAGTTCCCGCATCCTGAAGTGTCTATTCGCTTTGATGTCGATTCGAAAAAAGCCATCTCGTCCCGGGCGCAGGAGTTTAACGCCCTGGCGAAAGACGGCGAGTGGATGGCCGCTGCGCATCTGCCTTTCCCCGGTATTGGGCATATCACCGCCTGGCAGCAGGGCTATAGCTGGAACCCTGTAAATTACGGTCCTTATCAACGTGCGGCCAACGTGCCTCTGCTGAAATAAAGTGAGGTTACGAATATGAAAAGTTACACCGTAACGGCAAACGGCATTCGCCAGTTTGTGGTTGAAGAGGGTGAAGGCGCGCCGGTTATTCTTCTGCACGGTTTTCCTGAAACAAACTATGCCTGGCGCTACCAGATACCTGTATTGTCCCGGCACTACCGCGTCATCGCGCCGGATTTGCGAGGATATGGCGAAACGGATAAACCGGCTTCTGGCTATGATAAACGGAACATGGCCCGGGACATCCGGGAGCTGATGCGTGCGCTGGGGTTACAGAAGGCGGTGCTGGTGGGGCACGATCGCGGGGCGCGCGTCGCGACGCGGTTCGCAAAAGATTACCCTGAGCTGGTGGATCGTCTGGTGGTCATGGATAACGTGCCAACGCGTATCGTGGCGCGCGATTTGAATGCGTCCATCGCCCGCGCATACTGGTTCTTCCTGTTCCATCTTGTGCCCGATCTGCCGGAAGCGCTGATTGCGGGACGTGAAAATATCTGGCTGCGCCACTTTTTCTCGGACTGGACCTACGATCCGTCAACCATCAGCGGCGAGGCGTTTGACACCTATGTTCGCGCGTATCAGGCGCCCGGAGCCGTGCGAGGCGCGATGGCTGACTATCGCGCCAACGCGGAAGACGTGGCGCAGGATCTTGCCGACGCTGACGTGAAAATCGCCTGTCCGGTAATGTCGCTGTGGGGCAATGATTTTCACGCGGTTGGCAAGCTTTTCGATATGCAAAGCGTCTGGGCTGAAATGGCGGATAACCTGCGGGCGCAGGGTATCGACGAGTGCGGCCATCTTCCTCAGGAGGAACAGCCTGAGAAAGTTAACGCCTTGCTGCTGGATTTCCTGGAGGGATGGAAAGGATAAGGGCAATAAAAAACCCCTCTTGCGAGGGGTTTTGACGTTTACTGCTGCGGTGCCGCCGGTACGGCTGGCGCTGCGGGTTCAGCCGGTTCCGGCATTCCGAGCGTCGGCATACCAAACATGCCAACAAACTCTTCCAGCGGCATTTTGTCGCCATTCAGCGTTACCTGGCCGTTGGCATATTGCAGGCTGGTGGAAATGGTGTTGTCTTCCACTTTGGTGATGCGGAACATCTGACCCATCGCCGCCAGACCTTTCACCTGCTGGTTCGCCAGCTTGCCGGCATCTTCATCGCCGTAGCCTTCCAGCTTCGCAATCTGGGTCATAAACTCGGTCGCCATATCCATCGGGATGGTCAGCTTGCTGTCGAGCGACTTCACGCTGCGATCCACTTCCTGCGCCAGCGTCTGCGGTTCACCCGTGGCGGCTGCAGGATCTTTCAGGAACAGCGACAGGTTAAAGCTGGTTTCGCCTTTGCTGTTTTTCCAGCTCAGCGGCGCAACGGTGACCACCGGCTGGCCTTTCAGCAGGATTGGCAAGTTATTGAACAGCACCGCCATCGCCTGCTGCTGGTACACTTCCGGGTTCTGCTGCAGCGCGGCGTCGGTCAGCAGCGCCTGGCTCTCTTTGCTGTATTTCTGGCTAAATTCGTGCCATGCCTGGCCGTCGATATTGCCGATCTTCAGCGACAGTTTGCCGGTGCCCAGATCCTGATTCTGCACTTTCAGGCTCTTCAGCGTGTAATCCAGCTGGGTATTGATGCTCTTACCGTCTTTGGATACGTCGGATTGACCGTTAACGTCCATGCCTTCCAGCACGGCCATCTCTTTTCCTTCAATTGCGATAGCAATCTTATCCACGGAGAGCTTCTGATCGCCGATACGCTCTTTAAAGTCGGTCATACGGCTGTTGCCGTCGGCTTTCAGGTTGTTGAAGGTGAGCTGAACTTTTTGGTTATATTCGTTCACGGCGTTGACCAGGCCGCTTTCCGCTTCACCCGTCATGGAGAAGACGTTGCCGTCCCGATCCGCATCAAGTTTGAAATGGCCGCCGCTGAAGGCGACTTTTTCGTTCTCTTTCTCGTAGTTCAGCGGTTTCAGCGCGATATCAGAGCTGGTATCACCGGAGTAGCTAATACGGGTGTTAATGTCGAAAGGTGATTCATTCTTCGCCAGGTCAAACAGCGGTTTAGTGACGTCGTTATTCACCAGTACGGTATGAACGGACGCCATGGACGGGATCAGGTTAAACGACTTTAGCTGCGCCAGCGGCAGCGGACCGTGGCTTACCACTTCATCCAGCACCACGCTCTGTCCCGGCTTCAGCCAGCCGTTTGCCGCACCGGCCACCGGCTTCACCACCAGCTGCATGCGGCTGGTGAACACGCCGCGCTGATAGTTCTGGTAGCTCAGCTCCAGACCCGCCTCCGGCGCGCTGCGCTTAATTTCTCCGTTAGCCTGCGCCACCATCTCAGCCAGACGGCCTTCCAGCTGTTTCCCGGTAAACCAGGAGGCACCCGTCCAGACCACGCCTAACGCTACAATCACTCCAACCGCTACGACCGATTTTTTCATTGCGACTATCCCTAAAATGAAACCAGGCGGTAAAAACCGCCCGGAGATATTAAGCCTTCAACTAGCTTAGCAAGAGTTGTTAAAAAATTCAGTAAGTGCTTAAAGCTTATTAAAAACGCGCGCCAGGCGACCGGTGCCGCTCACGCTGACCGGGGACTCATTGGCTGCAACGAATGCTGACTCGCCAGGCTGGAGAACCAGACGCTGCTCGCCTTTGCGCAGCGTTGCTTCGCCCTCGACGCAGAACAGGATCGCTGCGCTTTCCTGTGCGATTGTCGTTTCCGTCTGATTGAGGTCGTGCAGGGAGAACGCAAAATCCTCAACCGGAATCGGGAAGTCCAGCTCTGCGCCGTTTTTCACCGGCTGAGTCAGCAGCTCAGCGGCAGGCTTCGCTACAAACTTCACGTTGGCAACCAGCTCAGGGATGTCGATATATTTCGGCGTCAGGCCCGCGCGCAACACGTTGTCAGAGTTGGCCATCACCTCCAGCGCTACGCCCTGCAGGTAGGCGTGCGGGGTTTCCGCGAACAGGAACATCGCTTCGCCCGGGTTCAGCTTCACCACGTTCAGCAGCAGAGGGGAGAACAGGCCGCTGTCGTCAGGGTAAAACTCGGAAATCAGGCGGATGGTCTCCCACGGTTCCCCTTGCTGGCTGTTCAGGGCCGCTTTCAGCACCGCCAGCGCGTGAGATTTCTCTTCACCCTGCATATTCAGCAGGCTGGCAAACAGCTGGCTGAGCGCGTCCGCGTTTGGGTTTTCGAGGAAGTGGGCAATAGCCTTGTTGGCACCCGCGACCGGCTGCAGCAGGGAGATAATCTCTGAAAACTCGCGGAAGGCGTTCATCGCCAGGAACGGCGTCAGCGCAAAAACCAGCTCCGGCTTGTGGTTTGGATCTTTGTAGTTACGCTCGGCGGCGTCCAGCGGGATGCCCGCCGCGTTCTCTTTGGCAAAGCCGATTTCAGACGCTTTCTTGTTCGGGTGAACCTGGATGGAGAGCGGCTGGTCGGCGCACAGCACCTTAAACAGGAACGGCAGTTCGCCAAAGCGCTGAGCCACCTTGTCGCCCAGCAGTGCGGCTTTATCGGCATCAATCACGTCACGCAGGCTGCGTACCTGGCCGCTGGCGTCTTCAATTTTTGAGCTGCTCTTCGGGTGCGCCCCCATCCACAGTTCCGCCATCGGCAGGTTGTTCGGGTTCGCGATACCGTAGAGATCCGTTAACGCAGTTTTACTTCCCCAGGCGTAGTTTTGCACTGAGTTAATGAGTTTTTGCATTATCAAGCCCTGATTCAAATGTGGAATTAACTCCGGGTATTAAAGCAATAAACTACGTGGAAGTAACCTGTGGATGTAAAAAGTCGTACTAGTCTCAGTTTTTGTTAAAAAATTGTGTAGGATAAGCTGACTCGCTTTTAAGCCGGGCAGCGGAACATCTGCCCTGAATAAACAGACCGAAGCAGTAAGTGAGAGAACAATGTCGAATAAACCCTTCCATTATCAGGATCCTTTCCCCCTCAGTAAGGATCAGACCGAGTATTACCTGTTAACCCGCGATCACGTCTCCGTCTCTGAGTTTGAAGGACAAGAGATCCTCAAGGTGGATCCGCAGGCGCTGACGCTGCTGGCGCAGCACGCTTTCCACGATGCCTCCTTTATGCTCCGCCCCGCGCATCAGCAGCAGGTTGCCGATATTCTGAGCGACCCGGAAGCCAGCGAAAACGACAAGTACGTTGCCCTGCAGTTCCTGCGTAACTCCGATATCGCGGCGAAAGGCATTCTGCCAACGTGCCAGGACACCGGCACGGCGATCATCGTCGGTAAAAAAGGCCAGCGCGTCTGGACCGGCGGTGGTGACGAAGCGGCGCTGGCTCACGGCGTCTACAACACCTACACCGAAGACAACCTGCGCTACTCGCAAAATGCGGCGCTGGATATGTACAAAGAGGTCAACACCGGCACCAACCTGCCCGCGCAGATTGACCTCTACAGCGTTGACGGTGACGAGTACAAATTCCTCTGTATCGCCAAAGGCGGCGGTTCAGCCAACAAAACCTATCTCTACCAGGAAACCAAAGCGCTGCTCACCCCGGGCAAGCTGAAAAATTACCTGGTTGAGAAGATGCGTACCCTCGGCACCGCGGCGTGCCCGCCGTACCATATCGCGTTTGTGATTGGCGGTACCTCGGCGGAAAGCACGCTGAAAACCGTCAAGCTGGCCTCAACCAAATACTACGACGGCCTGCCAACCGAAGGTAACGAGCACGGTCAGGCGTTCCGCGACGTGCAGCTTGAGCAGGAACTGCTGGAAGAGGCGCGTAATCTGGGACTCGGGGCGCAGTTTGGCGGTAAGTACTTCGCCCACGACGTGCGCGTGATCCGTCTTCCGCGCCACGGTGCCTCCTGTCCGGTCGGGATGGGCGTCTCCTGCTCTGCGGATCGCAACATCAAGGCCAAGATCAACCGCGAAGGCGTGTGGATCGAAAAGCTGGAAAATAACCCGGGCAAATACATCCCGGAAGCGCTGCGTAAAGCGGGTGAGGGTGAAGCGGTTCGCGTTGACCTGAACCGTCCGATGAAAGAGATTCTGGCGCAGCTTTCTCAGTATCCGGTCTCGACCCGTCTCTCCCTGAACGGCACGATCATCGTGGGCCGCGACATTGCGCACGCGAAGCTGAAGGAGCGTCTGGACAACGGCGAAGGGCTGCCGCAGTACATTAAAGATCACCCGATCTACTACGCGGGCCCGGCGAAAACGCCTGAAGGCTATGCCTCCGGCTCGTTAGGCCCAACAACGGCAGGGCGTATGGACTCGTACGTTGATCAGCTGCAGGCCAACGGCGGCAGCATGATCATGCTCGCTAAGGGCAACCGCAGCCAGCAGGTGACGGACGCGTGCCACAAGCACGGCGGCTTCTACCTCGGCAGCATCGGCGGCCCGGCTGCGGTTCTGGCGCAGGGCAGCATCAAGAGCCTGGAGTGCGTGGAATACCCGGAGCTGGGTATGGAAGCGATCTGGAAAATCGAAGTGGAAGACTTCCCGGCGTTTATCCTCGTGGATGATAAAGGCAACGACTTCTTCAAGCAGATCCAGTCGTCCCAGTGTTCGGCGTGCGTGAAATAAATTGAAATAAACCGGGTGGCGCAGCCGCCACCCGACATCAAAAAGAGCGCACAAAGCGCCATACCGTTTCTCAGAAGTCATCAATACTTATCCCTTAAGCATGTGAGCAATCCCTCTTTTGTTATCAAGGAGAAAGTAATGACCACGGTACGCCATGAGAAAGACTCGATGGGCGCCATCGACGTCCCGGCCGACAAGCTATGGGGCGCGCAAACCCAGCGTTCGCTGGAGCACTTCCGTATTTCGACCGAAAAAATGCCCGTCTCGCTGATTCAGGCGCTGGCGCTGACCAAACGCGCCGCCGCGAAAGTGAACCAGGATTTGGGCCTGCTGGACGCCGATAAAGCCACCGCCATTATCAACGCCGCAGACGAAGTGCTGGCGGGCAAGCATCCTGACGAATTTCCCCTCGCTATCTGGCAGACCGGTTCCGGTACCCAGAGCAACATGAACATGAACGAAGTGCTGGCGAACCGGGCGAGCGAGCTGCTGGGCGGCGTGCGCGGCATGGAACGTAAGGTCCACCCGAACGATGACGTCAACAAAAGCCAGAGCTCTAACGACGTCTTCCCGACGGCGATGCACGTGGCGGCGGTAATCGCCATTCGCGAGCAGCTTATCCCGCAGCTCAACGTGCTCAAATCCACGCTTAACGAGAAAGCGCAGGCCTTCCGCGACATCGTCAAGATTGGCCGTACGCACCTGCAGGACGCCACGCCTTTGACGCTCGGCCAGGAGATTTCCGGCTGGGTGGCGATGCTGGAACACAACCTGAAGCATATCGAGAACAGCCTGCCGCACCTGGCGGAGCTGGCGCTCGGTGGGACGGCGGTCGGTACCGGGTTAAACACCCATCCAGAATACGCGGTGCGCGTGGCGGAGGAGCTTGCTGCCATCACCGGACAGCCGTTCGTCACGGCGCCCAATAAGTTCGAAGCGCTGGCGACCTGCGATGCGCTGGTCCACACCCACGGCGCGCTGAAGGGGCTGGCGGCCTCGCTGATGAAAATTGCTAACGACGTGCGCTGGCTGGCCTCGGGCCCGCGCTGCGGCATCGGTGAAATCAGCATCCCGGAAAACGAGCCGGGCAGCTCCATCATGCCGGGTAAAGTGAACCCGACCCAGTGCGAAGCCATGACCATGCTCTGCTGCCAGGTGATGGGCAACGACGTGGCCGTCAACATGGGCGGTGCGTCCGGCAACTTCGAGCTGAACGTCTATCGCCCGATGGTGATCCACAACGTGCTGCAATCTGTTCGCCTGCTGGCGGACGGGATGGAGAGCTTTAACGAGCATTGCGCGGTGGGGATTGAGCCCAATCGCGAACGCATCAGCCAGCTGCTCAATGAATCTCTGATGCTGGTCACCGCGCTCAATACCCATATTGGCTACGACAAGGCCGCCGAGATCGCCAAAAAAGCGCATAAAGAGGGGCTGACGCTGAAAGCCTCCGCCCTGGCGCTGGGCTATCTCACGGAGGCGGAGTTTGACGCCTGGGTTCGCCCGGAAGCGATGGTCGGTAGCCTGAAATAATCATCCCGCCACGTACAGGTGCAGCCGAGGAATAATCAGCTGTAGCGGCTGCGCCTGAGGTCTGTAACGGTGCTGAACATTGTCAGCATCGTAATTCAGCAGTTCCCCAATATCGGGTACCACCGCGCCCTGATCGGCATCGTAAAGCGCAATCAGCGGCGTCGGGCAGGCATACTGTACCTGCTTTTGCTGACCGGAATACCAGACGCGAGCGATAGGCTGCACCTTCACCGGGCGCTTTATCTTCAGGCGCGCATCCGCTGGCAGCGAGGCGATGCTGTGGTACTCCTGCTCCAGGCGCTCAATCCACTGCTCCCGCGACCACGGGGCGACGGTGCGCGGCGATTTCAGGCTTTTTTCCAGTTGGGCCAGAATCTCATCCCGGGTGAAGTTTTTAATGATGTGCTTATTCGCCCAGCCGAAGCGCAGCGTAGCGGGGTGACGCAGTACCGTCAGCGTCCGATAGGCATTCAGGGTAATCAGCCCCGGAAGCTGTCGGTGCACCCACTCGAACCGCGCGGCAGGCGCGAGGCCGGACTCTTCGGTGATGATCTTTTCAAAGGCCGCTTTCAGGGTGTTGATATGCGCAATCTGGCTTTCCAGCGCTTCGCGCGATGTCGCATCGGTTTGCAGGCAGATGACCCCCGGCAGGCGCACGGCGGCCTTGCTGCTGCGGTTTTCTGACTGCTGCTGGATAAACAGGCGACGATAGTGTTTTAGCGCCAGCTCAAGGGCCGCGCTGCCGATGTGCTGTTCGACCTCGATGGTGTCCAGCGGATCGTGCTCGGCTCCCTTAGCCACATCCGGCAGGGTAAAGACGCGCGCGGCCAGCAGGCGGCAGGCCTGCAAACGCTCGGTCAGGGTCAGGAGTTCGTGTTCTATTTCCCGAAACGTGCCGTTAAGCCGTTCGATGAGATCGTAGTTCGCCATAAACACTCTCATTAGTTACAACATACTTATCATATAGCACAGCACGCCGGGTCAGGCCAGCGTGCGGTTGAGGTCAGGCAGGGACGGGAAGGGCGATGTTATGGTACACCGGCCAGCTAAAACAGAAGCGCGCGCCGCCGAGCTCGCTCTCCTCGCAATGCACCGTGCCGCCCATCGCCTGCGCGATAGAGTAGACAATCGCCAACCCCAGGCCGCATCCGCCGGTGGCGCGATCGCGGCTGGGATCGAGGCGGACAAACGGTTCAAACACGGTTTCTCGCGCTTCCGGGGCAATTCCCGGTCCGTCGTCCTCCACCGTCAGGCTGGCCCGGTTGCCCTGCAAATCCAGGCCAATCTGGAGCGTACTTTCGCTGTAGCGCATGGCGTTGTTCATCAGGTTGTCCAGCACGCGCTCCATCAGGCGCATATCGAGCGCGCCGTAGTCACCCGGCGTGACGCGCGTCAACAGCGTGCGCTGCGGGTTTACGCTCTGAACGTCATCAATGTGGGTTTGCAGCCAGGCGGGCAGATCCGGCGTGGTGAGGTTCAGCTCGTTTTGCGGGCGGTCGAGACGCGCGTAGGTCAGCAGCTCCTCAATCAGCGCTTCAAGCTGGCCAATGTCGCGGTTAAGCGCCTGATTCTCTGCCTCGGTCAGATTTTCGCTCATCTCCAGACGGTAGCGCAGGCGAACCAGCGGCGTGCGCAGCTCGTGCGCAATTCCGTCGATCAGCTGCTTCTTACTGGCGATCAGGGCGTTGATGTTATCGGCCATCTGGTTAAAGGCCACGCCCAGACGCTCAAAGCTGGAACCGCTGTCGAAGTGAATGCGTTCGGTAAAATGCCCCTCGCCAAAACGCTGCGCGGCGGATTCCAGCTTCAGCATGTCCTGCCAGTGGGGCCGCATCCAGATAAAGACCGGAAATGCGAGCGAAATGGCGATAAAGGCCATCAGCGCCATGTCCAGCAGGCGCATCTGGTGCAGATAATAGAGATAGGGCACCGGTCCAACGGCCAGCACATAATGGCTGCGCGGAATGCGCTGGATAAAGGTGTATTTCTCATCCAGCGCGACGATGTCCCCGTCGCGCAGACGCTGCATGGCGGGCGGGTCCAGATCGAAATCTTTCAACGGCTCGATGCGTAAATCGAATGACAGATTGAGATCCAGCTCTTTCAGGGTTTTCGCCCAGTCGTGTGGCGGGATCTCTCTCAGCTCGCTGCGCATCAAATAGAGCGAGCTTTTCATCAGATCGTCCAGCGACTGCCGGCCCGCACGTTCGGCGGTAAATTTATAGACCAGCCCGACCAGCATGGTCATCACCAGGAAGCAGACAAACAGTAAAAGATAAAACTGCACAAACAGCTTTTTCATTAAATATCACCGGGACATCAAGTAATTAACTACTTTGTTTTTACCTTCAGGGGCACTATAGGGGCACTTGCATATCCGCCAAAGCGCTGATTCAAAAATGGTACCTGATCGCTATCGAGAACATTTATCCTCGCAGAGTATACATGGAAGACCATCTCTGCATTCTCATCACCCATCCGATTCGCTATAAAAGCAGGATTAGCACCTGCCGACAACATCCAGCACGCGTATGTATGACGCAGCTGATAGGGGCGTCTGCGGCGAATGCCCGATCGTTTTATCGTTCGGTAGGCCTGTCTTCTCTTTCAGTTTTGAAGCAATTTCTCGGCTGAACAAGCTTGATCATATTATTAATACCGAAACGAAAGAGGTTAGTCATTGCGCCAGCAAAATGGCCCGGTGGGAAGCTGGTGGTAGGAAACAATTTCTTCATGTGGCTCGTGAGTGGATGATGAGCGAAGTTCAGATTTATTTGCCAGGCTTCAAATAAGTATTCACAGAGAGCCCTTTTCACAACGGCTCCCGGATAAAATTACTTCCTGTAAAGGTCGCCTTGACCGGACCTTGCTCTTCCCCAGATTTCATCATCAGAGAGTGTAGTTTCTATGAGTTCAATCGGTGCGCCATTGTCATTAATCATGGCAACAAAGAAACCGTCAATGGGCTCATAGGGACCAAGAATTACTTCTTCATCTTCGATAGCTCTTAGCAGGTTGTCCACTTTGAAGGCGACGTGAGGCACAGTTTTTATCAGATTGTGGAGTGGAGAACTGTCTTTAAATCTATGCCACTGCACACGAAACTGACCTGGGTTATCAACTGTATACATCCCGGCTTTTTCGCTGTATGCACCTTCAAAAACGCCATCCTGTAACGGGATGCCGAAGTGATGAAAAGTATACTTTACATTTGATTTCATTCTTATCTCGCTAACTAATTAATGACAATGTAATTGAGCATAGGATGTAACTACTGTGGGCAATGTACTAAATATAAACAACAAAAGAATACCATACATGAAATTCTTCCAACACGAGCGCATTTGTAAGTGGATTTAAAAGGGATATCCCTACAGCGGATAAATCACCTGCTATTCCCTTGAGTGGATAAATAGACGTTCATGACTTACATCGACAGATGCATTAAACCTGTAAGGGAATCGATTTAACTGCTGGTAATTTTGAAATGATCAATCTGATGCGAGCGTTTGTTCTGAAGGTGTTGAATTTTTTACAAACTTATGCAATTCGCCGCTGATGCCGAAATTCTTAGCAAATTGTACTTAAGCTGCGAAATCTAGATTTATATCTTCCCCGAATCCGGAGAAAAACTCTTTGGTACCGGATGGATAAGACGCAATGCGATGCAATGTGGCTTCACTGGCATACTGTCAGTTGACCGGAAGGAGACTTTCGCACTATTACTCTTATCCGAACATCCCCATGACTGAATAGTACCTGATGCCCCCATCAGGTACTATTCAGTCTGTCCGTTATCAGCCTTGCCAGCGAGACTGTCGGATAATGCTGCAGAAATTCATAGGCTTGAAGAGTGTGTCCTTGTCTGCAAGTACATCCGCTTTTACGTTACCAAATGTCGTGTGCGGCTTGTGTTTGATGCCGTCATAAAAGGCCTGAATAATGTCCTCCTTAAAATGCGGTGTACGTGGGAAACGCTGGGTAACTGCGCTGATTTCTTCCTGTGAGAATACTTCAAAATCAATTCCCAGCACGTCCATTTCTACTCCTGCCGTAAGTAGCGCTATTTCCGGTGCCATGAATTCCGGAATACCCGGCGTGGTGTGGAGGGCAATTGCTGTCCAGACCTTATCAATATCCTGAGTTCCGATGCCATATTTTTCCAGAAACTTCCGTGCTTCGTTTGCACCATCTACTTCAAAACGTTTATCGCAGCTACAGTATTCGCGAGTCAGGCCAATGTCATGGAACATACATCCAATGTACAAAAGCTCAGCATCGGCTTTAACCTCTCTTTTCTGACCGGCCAGAGCCGCCCATTGGTAAACGCGGCTTGAATGGTTAAAAAGCAGATCGGATTCCGTGTCACGAATGAACTCGGTGGCTTCACGGGCCATTTTGCTGTCCGGGATACTGATATCTTCGGTTGTGCGAATCATGAAATACTCCTCTTCTCTGTTGTAGGTATACAGCATAAGGTTTACCTTGAATGTCCCAAAATGTATTTTAAAGACTTTATGGGACATAGAGATGATTCAGGACTCCGGAGACTTAAAATGAGTCATAACGTTTTTATTCTGGCGGTGCCAGGCGTTCAGATGCTTGATGTCTGTGGCCCCATAGATGTGTTTGCTGAGGCTAACCGGGTTCTTAAGCGCAGCTTTTACTCGCTGCGCGTTGTTTCGGTTACCGATCCTGTGATTCGGTCTTCGTCAGGCGTAAAGATAACGGCAGATGCAACCCTGTCAGACTGCGGTGGGCTTACGGCAGATACATTCCTTGTTGCCGGCGCGCCGGATATTGCTTATTACCAGCCGGACCCCCGTGTGCTGGATGGAATTAACGCACTCTGCGAGTCAAGCAAGCGGTTTGGTTCAGTTTGTACGGGGGCATTACTCCTGGCGCTCACCGGAAAGCTAAATGGAAAAAGAGTGACCACGCATTGGGCATGTGCGAAAACCCTTTCCGCCAGGCATCCCCAAATAATCGTAGAGGCAGATGCGTTGTATGTTGACGATGGGCGAGTGAGAACGGCGGCGGGCGTTACTTCAGGCCTGGATTTGGCACTGCGACTTGTTGAAGAAGATCTCGGTAGGGAGGTTGCGGCAGAAGTCGCCGATCAAATGGTCATGTTTTTCCGGCGTCCAGTTAACCAGTCTCACTTTATGAGGAGCAATACGCTTTCGCTTGATGGCCGTACAGCTCTTCAGGAGCTCCAGAGATGGGCAATCGCGAATATTAAAGACGTGACAACGGTTGCTATGATGGCAGAGCATATTAACTTCAGCCAGAGGCACCTTACGCGGATATTTCGGCAGGAAATTGGCCTTACCCCGGCGCAGTGGCTCGAACGCGAGCGCGTATCTAGAGCAAAAGTACTGATTGAAAAGGAAAAAATGCCAGCGAAGAAACTTGCCGTTGAATGTGGCTTTTCTGGGCCGGATGTTATGAGGCGAGTATTTTATCGCCTGACAGGAATAACACCTAATGATTACCAGAAAATGACGAGCCTTGAATAGCTTTGCGAACGGGAGAGAAGCTATAGCCTTTCCACTAAATTGCAGATTTTCTGCACACTAAACTGCACAAACAGCTTTTTCATTGGATCTCGCCGAAAAAACGCTATGTGCAGAATATACATGAAAACCTTTCGGTTTTTTCACGACTGTCGAGCGTGTTATATGGATTTCGCGCTGTTTTTTACCTTGGCGATGAGTTTTTCGGTCACGGCCAGGCCTTCCGCAATGTGCGTATCAATCACATCCGGCCCGTATTCGCTGATGAGATCCAGCAGTATTTCATAAGACTGGATGAGTTCCAGCAGGTCAAAGAGCGCTTTTTGATCGGTGCGTGAGGGTGAGGTGTGGTTAAGGGTTGCCTGATTAACAATCCACTCAAGATTGGTTTTTATCGCTTCTACCTGACCGTAGCTATACATAATTCATGGGCTTAAATCCTCATTTCAAGATTTCTGGGAGCGATGTCGTGAAAGCTTCACGGCGAAAATGAGTAAAACGATCGCAAGAGCGGGATGAGCTGAAGACAGGAGAGTCGAGAAGCTAATTATGGAATAGTTTGCGTGCTTAGCAAGTTAAATGTTGCGCAAACGTAAAAATAAATGCGCGAAAAGAGGGCGTTTCGCGCAATGCCTTCAATTCGCGCAGATTATCCTATCCGACGATCAGGTTTCCCAGGCGTGTGGGGCGAACAGATAACCCTTGTTACGCACGGTTTTAATGCGGTAGGGCTCGGTGGCGTTATCCTGCAGTTTTTTGCGTAATCGCGAAATCGCCACGTCAACGCTGCGATCCATACCGTCATAGCTCACGCCACGGAGGTTTTTCAGCAGCGCGTCGCGGTCCATGATTTGCCCGGCATGCGTGGCCAGCTCCCAGAGCAGGTCAAAGTCTGCGGTAGAAAGGGCGATAAGCTCGCCGGAAAGCAGGACCTGGCGGTTAACCGGGTCAATAGACAGCGTACCGAAGCGCAACGCTTTGTGCGGCGTCAGGGACGGCGCGGGCGCTTCGCGTTCGATGCTGGCGTGCTGGCGCAAATGCAGGCGCAGGCGGGCCAGCAGGACGGCAGGCGGTGTGGTTTTCAGAATGTAATCATTGGCGCCCATCTCCAGCGACAGAATATGGTTCATATCGCTGTCCAGTGAGGTAAGCAGAACGATAGGACCGTCCCAGCGGGCGCGCAGGTCCCGGCAGAGCGTCATGCCGTCTTTGCCTGGCAGCATGATGTCCAGCAGCACTAAATCCGGGTTTTCACGGACGACCACCTCTTCGGCACGATCGCCGCGAGGCTCGACAATGACGTCCATATCATGTTTACCCAGATAGGCGGCGATCAATTGCCCGACTTCGGGTTCGTCTTCAACATATACAATCTTATTCATACAGCGTCTGTTTTCGTGAAAAAAGCCAAAATACACCGCGGAACCTTAACCTTCCATTAATCTTTCAAAATTAACGCCGCTTCCGTTATTCTGACGTTTCTTGTTATTTGATTGTTATAGGAAAAAATATGGGGCTGGTGATCAAAGCCGCGCTGGGGGCGCTGGTGGTGTTACTGATTGGCATTCTGGCAAAAACCAAAAACTATTATATTGCCGGGCTGATCCCGCTATTCCCGACCTTTGCGCTGATTGCCCACTATATTGTGGCCTCTGAGCGGGGTACGGAAGCGCTACGCACGACCATCGTGTTTGGCATGTGGTCAATCATTCCGTACTTTCTCTACCTGCTTTCCCTGTGGTATTTCACCGGTTTTCTGCGGCTTCCCCTGGCGCTGGGCGGGGCAGTGGTCTGCTGGGGGCTCAGCGCCTGGGTGTTAATCTTCTTCTGGAGCCGCTTTCACTAGCGCAGCGGGCGACCGCCGTCCACGGCAAAGGTTCTGCCGGTGACGTAGCAGCTGGTGAGCAGATAATCTACAAGGTCGATCACCTCTTTCTCGCCTGGGGCAATTTTCATCAGCGACTTATTCAGCGCCTGCTGGCGGTATTCCGTATCATCGTGTTCGTTAAACAAAATCATCGCCGGGGCGATGGCGTTCACCTTCACCTCGGGCGCGAGCTTGCGGGCAAAGGAGCGCGTCATGTTATCCAGCGCGGCTTTGCTGGCCGCGTAGGCGATATGCTTGTCGCTGCCGCGCTCCACCACATAATCGGTAAAGTGAATAATGTCACCCGCCGCATGCCCGTGGCCGCGCAGCAGATCCTGCAGCGCGTGATTAAGCAGATAAGGGGCGTTAACGTGGATCTGCAGCATGGCGGAGAGCGTATCGCTGAGGGACGTGCCGGGCTTCTCGGCACACCATGCGCTGGCGTTATGGATCACGGCACGCAACCCCGTCGCGGTGGATTTAATCTGTTCGGCAAAGGCCAGAATGCCTTCGTCGGTGGAAAAATCAGCCTGAATGCAGATCGCTCCGGCCTTGCGCAGCCCCTCAATCGACGGGTATTCCGTACGGTAGCTGACAATGACCGGATGCCGAAGGTTGAGAAAGTGATGGGCGAGGGCGAGGCCGATACGGCGGCCTCCACCGGTGATCAGTATTGGGCGAAGCGGTGCATTTCCCATCGTATTCTCCTTTACAGTTCAACAATGGGAAAGACAGTGCTATCCCATTAACATCCAGGTTGCCGGTACGGCAGCAACCAGTAACAGCCCGATTAAGGCCATTTCACGGCGTTTCAGCGCGTTCTCCAGCTGATGCGTGCGGCGGGCATAGATAAACACCAGCAGACCCGGCGCATACAGCACAACCGACAGCAGCAGATGCATCGGCCCGGAAGCATACAACAACCACAGGCCGTAAATACAGGCCCCTACGCCCACAACATAGTGCGCCGGACGCGTGGCGATTTTTAACAAATACGCACCCACTAAGAAATAGGGTACCAGAATCATCTCCGAGGCGATGGTCAGCAGGGTGTTATAGTCTGAACCTGTGAGCCAGATCAGCACCAGACAGACCTGAACGCTGATGTTGGTCAGCCAGAGTGAGGCTGATGGCGCATTATTTTGGTTTTGACGGGCAAACAGGCGTGGAAACGCCTTGTGCGTCGCGGCCAGGAACGGCACTTCAGCCGCCATGATGGTCCAGCTCAAATAAGCGCCGCAGACGGAGACGATCAGCCCTGCGGCAATCACCACATCGCCCCACGGGCCGAGCATTTTCACCATCAGTCCTGCCATGGACGGGTTACGCATTTCGGCCAGTTCAGGACGCGCCACCACGCCCAGCGACAGCAGGGTCACCAGCAGATACACGCCCAGCGCCGCCAGGACGGCCAGCAGCGTGGCGCGGCCCACATCGCGCTTATTACGCGCGCGGGCAGAAACCACGACGGCACCCTCAACGCCGATAAATACCCACAGGGTAATCAGCATCGTGTTTTTCACCTGCTCCCAGACCGGAACGCCCAGCGCAATGCCGCTGAAATCAAGCGAAAACACGTCGAGACGGAACGCAATGAAGGCCAGCACGATAAACAGGCCAAGCGGCACCAGCTTCGCCAGCGTCGCCACCAGGTTGATGCTGGCGGCGGTCTGGACACCGCGCAAAATCAGCCAGTGAACAATCCACAGCAGCACCGAGGCGCCGACGATAGACTGCCAGGTATTACCGTCGCCAAACAGGCGCAGCTCAGGGGTATCGGTAAAGAAACTGAGCGCCGAGAAGACAATTACCAGATAAGAGACGTTGGCGATGACCGCGCACAGCCAGTAGCCCCAGGCGGAACAGAAGCCGATCAGCTCGCCGAAACCTTCACGTGCATAGGTGAAAATGCCGCCATCCAGATCCGGGCGAATGCGCGTCAGCAACAGCATGGCAAACGCCAGCAGCAATATCCCGACACCGGTAATGCCCCAGCCAATGAGCAGGGCGGCAGGGCTTGCGACGGCCGCCATGTTCTGCGGTAAACTGAATACGCCCGCGCCCAGCATTGAGCTCAATACAAGTGCAGTTAAAGCACTCAGGCCAAGTTTCTTTTCCATTGGCTTCCTGTTATGAAAAGTCCCAATCCAGAATAATTATTTCGCTAAGGCGCATAAAAATGGTGGATCACACTAAGGCGCGGGATTTTACGGAGTGTAACGAAAGCATGCAATGATGTGTGGCAGATTTTCAAAAAAAGTAACAAAAAAGGCGGCATTGCGCCGCCTTTCGTCAACGGTTTTGTTACTTGTACAGATCGGCGCTGATGGTCACGTTGTTACCACGTTCCTGCCACTGGCGGGTGATGTGGTAATACTTCGCCCCTTTCTTCGCCGCACGCTTCGCGACCTGATAAGAGACTTCCGTCATATTGCCGTAGTTGCCGGTAAACTTGATGCTGTCGAACGGCACCATCTGCGCGGCAGTGGCTTTGTTCAGCTCTTCAATTTTGGTGCCGTCCGGCAGCGTCACGGAGTAACGGCCACCTTTCGTGGACTGCGTTTCAAAGAAACGGCCCACTTCAGCGCTTGGCGCCGCAGAGGTCGCTACGCCCGGAATTTCAACTTTCTTCGCTTCTTCGCCGCCTTTGGCTATCGCCGCGCGACCCGCTTCAGAATCCGCAGGGATGGCATCCGGGCTCTGCAGAACGCGTTTTTTCGCATCTTCTTTGTAGATGAATGCGGTAATGCGCTGGTTGCCGCCCTGGTTAGCATCTACCTGACGCACGATATAGAAAGAGTAGGCACCTTTCTCTTTCGCGGCTTTGGTGATGGCATCGTTCACTTCTGGCTGGCTGCGATAGAAGCCCTGAACGGTAACGGTGTCGTAAGGTTCCAGCTCAATGGCCTGGTCTTTCGGCAGCTCAACGATACCGTTGATCACGCGATTTTTCGGCGCGTCAGCCTTTGGTGCATTATCTTTATACAGCGCAATGGTCACGCGCTGGTTACCGCTGTTGCCGTAATCGGACTGGTCAACTACGTAAAACGAGGCCGCCCCGTTTTTATCCGCGGCTTTTGATGCGGCGGCGACGGCATCGCCAATAGAATTATAACGACCCACAATGACCGTATGGTCAAAAGGTTTTAACGCTGCCGCTTGCTCTGGCGTTAACTCTGTTGCGGCATTCGCAGACAGGGCGGTCGCACAGAGAAGTGCGGACGCCAGGAGTGTGTTCTTAAGCTTCATAAAAATAATCCTTCGCCTTGCGCAAACCATGTACTGGTATTGTTGTTTATTTGAGACGGCCCCGATTATGGCATTTAAAACCCGTCGCTGTCTGCGCCATTTTTCACTGCCTGTGCTCACTCAATTACCGAATTCGATAACATTTAGTGATATGTTGAAAAAACAGGCGTTTGACAAGCAAAACTGATAAAGCATATGACTTTTACAAGTTAATTTAATGTTAATAACTTGTTCTCTTATGGCGCTATATCATGTTTTTACCGCTTCGCTTGCGCGATTTATCGGTTCTGGCGATGAATTTAAGGTAAATATCACTGTCAGTGACGCCGATCGCTTATTTTTCACAGATAAAGTAAGAAATAGTGTTTTCTGGCGGTAGATCACAAGCGCTATTTTCAGTAGGTTATAGACAGTTTGTTACTGTTTTATTTTGCGGGGTTACTCATTTCTCGTCGCTATCATGCTGGCGAAAATTGATACAAACCGCGGGCATTTATCGACAAACCATCATCAAAAACCGATGGAAGGGAAAACTATGCGTATTGGGGTACCAAAAGAACGGTTAGCCAATGAAACCCGCGTAGCGGCAACACCGAAAACGGTGGAGCAACTGCTTAAACTGGGTTTTACCGTCGCGGTTGAAAGCGGCGCAGGCAAGCTGGCGAGTTTCGATGACGAAGCCTTTACTCAGGCTGGCGCGGAAGTGGTGGACGGTGCTGAAGTCTGGCAGTCGCCCGTGATTCTGAAGGTCAACGCGCCGGAAGAGAGTGAGATTGCGCTGCTGAATCCAGGCACCACGCTGGTGAGCTTCGTCTGGCCTGCACAAAATCCTGAACTGATGGAGAAGCTGGCGGCCCGTGGCGTGACCGTGATGGCGATGGACTCCGTGCCGCGTATTTCGCGCGCGCAGTCACTGGATGCGCTGAGCTCCATGGCAAACATTGCCGGTTACCGCGCCATTGTTGAAGCAGCCCACGAATTTGGACGCTTCTTTACCGGCCAGATCACCGCGGCGGGGAAAGTTCCACCGGCGAAAGTGATGGTGATTGGCGCGGGCGTGGCGGGGCTCGCCGCAATCGGTGCGGCAAACAGCCTGGGCGCTATCGTGCGCGCGTTCGACACCCGTCCTGAAGTGAAGGAACAGGTTCAGAGCATGGGGGCCGAATTCCTTGAGCTGGACTTTAAGGAAGAAGCGGGCAGCGGTGATGGTTACGCGAAGGTGATGTCCGAAGCCTTTATCAAAGCCGAAATGGAACTCTTCGCCGCGCAGGCGAAAGACGTCGACATTATTGTTACCACCGCGCTTATTCCGGGTAAACCGGCGCCGAAGCTGATCACCCGCGAGATGGTCGACTCCATGAAGCCGGGCAGCGTGATTGTCGACCTGGCGGCGCAAAACGGTGGTAACTGCGAGTATACCGTTGCCAATCAGGTGACCACGACCGCTAACGGCGTGAAGGTGATCGGCTATACCGACCTGCCTGGCCGCCTGCCAACCCAGTCGTCTCAGCTGTACGGCACGAACCTCGTTAACCTGCTGAAGCTGCTCTGCAAAGAGAAAGACGGCAACATCACCGTCGATTTTGACGATGTGGTGGTGCGCGGCGTAACCGTCGTTCGCGAAGGTGAAATTACCTGGCCTGCACCGCCTATTCAGGTTTCAGCCCAGCCCCAGGCTGCGCCGAAAGCGGCACCCGAGCCAAAAGAACCGGCTAAACCGGCTTCTCCGTGGCGCAAATACGCCATCATGGCGCTGGTCATTATTCTGTTCGGCTGGCTGGCTGACGTCGCGCCGAAAGAGTTCCTCGGCCACTTTACCGTCTTCGCACTCTCGTGCGTTGTGGGTTACTACGTGGTGTGGAACGTCTCCCATGCGCTGCATACGCCGCTGATGTCGGTGACCAACGCTATCTCCGGGATCATCGTGGTAGGGGCGTTGCTGCAGATTGGACACGGCGGCTGGATCAGCTTCCTGAGCTTTATCGCGGTGCTGATCGCCAGTATCAATATTTTCGGTGGTTTCACCGTGACTCAGCGCATGCTGAAAATGTTTCGTAAAGGCTAAGGGGTAGCATATGTCTGGAGGATTAGTGACAGCCGCATACATTGTTGCTGCAATCCTGTTTATTTTCAGTCTGGCGGGGCTTTCCAAACACGAAACGTCTCAGCAGGGAAATAACTTTGGTATCGCCGGGATGGCGATTGCGCTGATTGCCACCATCTTCGGGCCGGATACCGGCAACGTGGCGTGGATCCTGGTGGCGATGATCATCGGCGGCGCGATTGGTATTCGCCTGGCGAAGCGCGTGGAAATGACCGAGATGCCGGAGCTGGTGGCGATTCTGCACAGCTTCGTGGGCCTGGCAGCGGTGCTGGTGGGCTTCAACAGCTACCTGTATCACGAACCGGGCATGGAGCCGATTCTTGTCAACATTCATCTGACCGAAGTGTTCCTCGGTATCTTCATCGGTGCAGTAACCTTCACCGGTTCTATCGTGGCGTTCGGCAAGCTGCGCGGTAAGATCTCTTCTAAACCGCTGATGCTGCCTAACCGTCACAAGCTGAATCTGGCGGCGCTGGTGGTGTCGTTTGTGCTCCTGGTGGTCTTCGTGCGTACCGAAAGCGTGGGCCTGCAGGTACTGGCGTTGCTGGTGATGACCATCATCGCGCTGGCGTTTGGCTGGCATCTGGTGGCGTCCATCGGCGGTGCGGATATGCCGGTGGTTGTCTCGATGCTGAACTCCTACTCCGGTTGGGCAGCGGCGGCTGCGGGCTTTATGCTGAGCAACGACCTGCTGATCGTCACCGGTGCGCTGGTCGGTTCTTCCGGTGCCATCCTGTCTTACATCATGTGTAAGGCGATGAACCGTTCGTTCATCAGCGTTATCGCCGGTGGCTTCGGTTCTGACGGATCTTCTACCGGCTCTGACGAAGAAGTGGGTGAACACCGTGAGATCAGCGCGGAAGACACCGCGGAAATGCTGAAAAACTCGCATTCTGTGATCATCACTCCAGGCTACGGTATGGCGGTGGCGCAGGCGCAGTATCCGGTGGCGGAAATCACCGAGAAGCTGCGCGCGCGCGGTATCAAAGTTCGTTTTGGTATTCACCCGGTGGCGGGACGTCTGCCGGGCCACATGAACGTACTGCTGGCGGAAGCGAAGGTGCCATACGACATCGTGCTGGAGATGGACGAGATCAATGATGATTTCGCCGACACCGACACCGTGCTGGTTATTGGTGCTAACGACACCGTTAACCCGGCGGCACAGGACGATCCGCGCAGCCCAATCGCCGGGATGCCGGTTCTGGAAGTGTGGAAGGCGCAGAACGTCATTGTCTTCAAACGCTCTATGAACACCGGCTATGCTGGCGTGCAGAACCCGCTGTTCTTCAAAGAGAATACCCATATGCTGTTTGGCGACGCCAAAGCCAGCGTGGATGCGATTCTGAAAGCGCTGTAATTCGCTTTCTCCTGACAAACCGCCCTTCGGGGCGGTTTTCCTATTTCTGCGGCCAGCGTTTCTCCTCTGTCTATACTTTACCCTTTGTGTAATACGAGGAGGTGTAATGCAATTTCTGTCCCGCTTCGACATCATCGCGCTGATGATGACGCCGACATTCTGGATAGGCGCCGCCACGGTTGTCTTTGTGACGCTGCTGGTGTACTGGCTGCTAACGCGCCTGATCGCGTTCGTTAAGAAAGGCATCACCACCTGGGGCGACAAGCACCCGACCACCAACCGGATGCGTTTTATCCTGACCGATATGCTTAACCGCACCAGCCGCTTCCTGCTGTTTGTGGTGGCGCTGCTCTTCAGCCTGCGTTTCGTTGACTTGCCGGATCATCTCTTTGGCACCGTGAGCCACGCCTGGTTCCTGGTTTTCGCCATCCAGGTGGCGCTGTGGATGGATCAGGGGGTGGTGTCGTGGCTTCGTCACGTCATGCTGGCGCCTGGAAGCCATAAAAACCCGGTCACGCTGGTGATCACGGGGCTTATTCTCCGTGCCATCGTCTGGTCAGTGATGCTGCTGTCTATCCTTGCTAACGCGGGCGTCAACATCACTGCTCTGGTTGCCAGCCTTGGGGTAGGGGGTATTGCCATCGCCCTCGCCGTACAAACGATCCTCAGCGACGTGTTTGCCTCGCTCTCTATCGGCTTTGATAAGCCGTTTGAAATTGGCGATTTTGTGGTGTTCAACGACGTGGCGGGGACGGTAGAGCACATTGGCCTGAAAACGACCCGCATCCGCAGCCTGAGCGGGGAGCAGATCGTCTGCGGTAACGCCATTTTGCTTCAGCAGACGCTTCACAACTACAAACGCATGCAGACGCGTCGCATCGTCTTTACCTTTGGCGTTGCCAGCGACACGCCGCCCGATAAGTTGCGCTACGTGGGGGATATGGTCAGGCAGATCATTACCGATGTCGGCGAGACAAAATTCGATCGTGCCCATTTTTTGGGATTTGACCGCGACCGCCTGACGTTTGAAGTCGTCCATATCGTTAATACTGCGGATTACAATAAATACATGGACATCCAGCAGGAGATCAATATCCGTATTCTTGAAGGACTGAACGCCCAGGAGATTAAGCTGGCGCTGCCCAGCATGGTATTGCACGCGCCGTGGATGCAGGATGAGTCAGGTGAACAGCCGAAGCCGGTAATGGAGAGCTGATGAGAAAAGCCCGCCGGAGCGGCGGGCTTTGATGTTTACGTTAATCGTCTTCCGGGTCGTCCAGCTCAATCGGCGTCTGATACTCATCCGGCTTGATGACCAGCAGGTCGCAGCGCAGATGGTCGATCACCTGTTCGGCGGTATTGCCGAGGAAGGCAGCAGAGATACCGGTCCGGCCAATGGTGCCCAGCACCACAATCCCGGCCTGCAGATGTTCGGCTAAATCCGGGATCACCTCTTCAGGCAGCCCTTTTTCCACGTGCGTCATGTTCTCGTCAATGCTGAACTTCTGGCGCAGCGCTTTCATCGCCAGCAGGTGCTGACCGCGGATCGCGTCGTTATAGACGCTTGGGTCAAATTCCGGCAGCTCAATGGCGATATTGATCGGGGTAACCGGATAGGCGCCCACCAGATGCACTTCGGTATGGTTAACCTGATCGGCAAGCTGGATGGTCTCCTTCACCAGCTTCTCGTTGAGCGAATTGTGATAATCCTCTTCGCTCGCGAGATTCACCGCCACAACGGCTTTCCCGCCTTCAGGCCACGGCTGGTCTTTCACCATCCAGACCGGGCAAGGGCATTTACGCAACAAATGCCAGTCGGTCGGAGTGAAGATTACGGACTCCAGCTTGTCGTGCTGGTGCGCCATCTTCAGCAGCAGGTCGTGCCCACCGGCAACCACTTCCTGGATAATGGCCTCAAAAGGTCGGTTATGCCAGACCACTTTAATATCAATAGGCACGCCCGCTTCCAGGTAATACTTCGCCTGTTCACGGATCCACGCGGTACGCTGGCTGATGACGCCCTGACGCATAGCGGTGCGCTCGTCAGGCGACAGAAGGGTGGTCATCTCATACGAGAAGTCATAGATCGGCAAAAACGCTTTGATTTTGCCACCAATCCGTTGATGTAAATACACAGCACGTCGTAATGCCGGCTGATCGTCCTGATTCGGATCGATAGCTACCAGCATGTTTTGATACTTGGCCATACAGGTCTCCTTACTACTGTCACCACAGTCTGTAATTAAAAGAGTAACCTATATATCCTGAATGAAACAGAGGGGAGCTTTTGCCAGATCAATAATTCATGAAAATTTATCAGAGGAAAAGCACGGTGGATGTCACCGCGATAAACGCAATGAACAGCAGCACCATCACCGCTATCGCAAAGGTCGTGGAATCCTGAACGTAGGTTTTTTCCTCCCCCTTCATCGGACCGACAAGCATGATCCAGATGAATATAAAGGTCACTGAGGCGATCACGACTGAAACGAAAAACAAACTTTCTCTCAATTCATAACCTCAACGACAACCTTTCAGGCGCTGTGTGGGGACGTGCTACGGTGAAAATGTCTTAAAGCGGAAGCGATGATACCAGACCAATAAATCACGTGAATTTATCAGTCTGGTTATCAACAGGCGGAGAGTTACGCCACGTTGCGTGCGTGTCCGGCAAGAACGGCCAGCGCTTCGCCGTTTTCGATAGTGATGTATTTACCCTTAACGGCCAGCATTCCGCTCTTCTGGAAACGACCCAGCAGACGGCTGATGGTCTCAACGGTCAGGCCCAGGTAGTTACCGATATCGCCACGGGTCATGGTCAGACGGAACTCACGCGGCGAGAAACCGCGCTCGGCGAAGCGGCGGGAGAGGTTGTAGATAAACGCGGCCAGGCGCTCTTCTGCGTTCTTTTTGGAAAGCAGCAGAATCATGTCCTGATCGCCTTTGATCTCACCGCTCATCAGACGCATCATCTGCTGACGCAGGTTAGGCATCTTACCGGACAGATCGTCCAGGGTTTCAAACGGAATTTCGCAAACCATCGAGGTTTCGAGTGCCTGAGCAAAGCTCGGGTGGTGACCAGTGCCGATGGCATCAAAGCCCACCAGATCGCCTGCCAGGTGGAAGCCGGTGATCTGCTCGTCACCCTGTTCGGTGATGGTGTAGCTCTTGATGGTGCCAGAGCGGATAGCATAGAGCGATTTCAGTTCGTCTCCCGCTTTAAACAGCGTCTGCCCTTTCTGAATCGGCTTTTTGCGCTCGATGATATTATCGAGCTGATCGAGTTCATGCTCATTCAGGGTAAACGGGATACAGAGCTGGCTGATGCTGCAATCCTGGCAATGGATAGCACAACCGCCAGACTGAATGCGTCGTATAATTCGCTTTTCCGGGATCATAGGTTTGCTCAAGCCTTAATTGATATTGGTCAATTTTAACATCTTTTTGGTAAGTACGTAAGCCTGACAAACTCTCAATAAGGACAAGAGACGGCAACGTGTTGCCATCTTCTTGAAATTCCACAGCTTGATTGTGGATTTTTAGCCTAGCCGGTAGAAAATTAAGCACAAAAAGCCTGGGATCTACAGCAAGAGATACCCTTCGTGACGCAGTAACCACTCCTTGCGCTGCACGCCGCCGGCATAGCCGGTCATGGTGCCGTTACGGCCAATGACCCGATGGCAGGGCACCACAATGCTGACCGGATTAGAGCCATTGGCGGCACCCACCGCGCGTGCGGCGCCTGCGCGGCCTAGCTGCTCCGCGAGCTGGCCGTAATGCATGACCTGCCCGCACGGAATCGACCGCAGCGCCTGCCACACTTCGCGCTGAAAAGGGGTACCTGCCGTGGCGGTTGGCAGAGTGTCAATGATGCTGAGATCGCCTTCAAAATACGCCGCCAGCTTGTCGCTCAGCCCGCCCGGGTTGGTGGCGCTGATGCGTTCATAACCCTGTGCGCGGTAATGAATATCAAGCAGTTCCTCCATGCGGTCGCTGTGCTCTTCCCACTCAACGGCGCGCAGGCAGAACTGCTCGTCCGCGATCACCCACAGCGGCCCGAGCGGCGTCGCAATTTTATCTTCGAGTAATCTCAGCATTTTCAATCCTTTAATTTAGCCTCGGGTATATCCCCGGCCCAATCGGCAGGCCGACAAGATACCATGCCACCAGCATCACCAGCCATACCCCTAAAAAGATAAGCGGGTAGGGTAAAACCAGCGAATAGTAGGTACCCAGTCTGGCCTCGGGCTTATAGCGCTGCAGGAAGCCTAAAAACAGCGGAACGAAAGGTGAGACGGGTGCCAGCGGGATCACCGAGGAGTCCGCGATGCGGAACAGGATCTGGGCAAACGCCGGGTGGAACCCGAGCATCATAAACATCGGCACGAAGATCGGCGCCAGAATTGACCAGATGGCGGAGCCGCTGGCAATAAACATGCACAGCAGGGATGACAGCAGCGCCAGCCCGACAAACGCCGGTACGCCACTTAATCCGGCAGCCTCCAGCGCGTCGGTCAGGCCCACGGCCATAAACTTGCCCATGTTGCTCCAGTTAAACATCGCCACAAACTGCGCCAGCGGAAATACCATCACGATAAAGCCCGCCATCTCTTTCATCGGCTCGATCATCAGCTGCGGCAGATCGCCCTGACGGCGGATTTTGCCGGTAGCGATACCGTAGGCGAGCGAGACGACAAAGAAGAAGAGAATAATCAGCGGCACGATGCCCTGAATAAACGGCGACGGCAGGACGGTATGCTTAACCGGATCGCGCAGTATGCCGTTTTCCGGTACCACCATCAGCGCCACCAGCGCGATAAACGCCAGCGAGACCAGCCCAGCCACGCGCAGGCCGAAGCGCTGCTCTTTGCTTAGCGTCTCCAGCTTTTCATCGCTACGGCCTTCCCATTTGCCCAGACGCGGCTCGACGATCTTATCGGTAATCAGCCCGCCGACAATCGTCAGGACAATCACCGAGCTGGCCATAAAGTACCAGTTGTCGATCACGCTGACGTGCATGGCCGCATCAATGGTTTTCGCCGCCTCCGTGCTGATGCCCGAGAGCAGCACGTCGGTGGTGACGATCAGCAGGTTGGCGGTAAAGCCGCAGCCCACGCCCGCAATGGCCGACAGCAGACCCGCCACGGGATGGCGCCCGACGGCGAGGAAGATCAGCGCCCCCATCGGCGGCATAATCACCAGCGCGGCATCGGATGAAATGTGGCTGAAGAAGGCGATAAACAGCACCATGTAGCTGGCGTAGCGCGCGCTGACGTGGGACGCCATTTTTACCATCAGTGCGGGTAACAAGCCCACGCGTTCAGCCAGCCCGGCGCCCAGCACCAGCGCCAGAATGGCCCCCAGCGGAGCGAAACCGCTGAAGTTTTTGATCACGTTCGGTAAAAACCAGTGCAGCCCGTCAACGCTGAGCAGGTTTTTCAACGCCACCAGGCTGCCGTCTGCCGGGCTGCGCACGCTGACGTCAAAGGCCGAGAGCACGGCGGTGGCAACCATCAAAATCACAATCAGATAGATAAACAGCAGGAAAGGGTGCGGCACTTTATTGCCGATCCTTTCAACCCAGCCATAGAGCTTACCGGATGGGGAATGCGAAGGTATGGATGACATACTCATGGGCGTTCCTCGGGAGTGTTGTGTTGTTGTGTTGTGTTTTTTTATTTTAAAGGTGACGGTGTCACGCCCAGTGGGATCGGACACGCGTACGGTTTTTCTTCTATTTGTTGTTCGAACTCTTCACGGCATGTTTTCAGCAGGTCTGCATCCTGCAGCAGATTGAGTGCGGTTGCGCCCATCACTTTCCCGGCCAGCAGCATGCCTTTGTGGGCGATGGAGGTTCGTCCTTGCGCCACCAGTTGCCAGGTGTGCAGCGGCGTGCCAACGGTAAAGCAGGGGCTGAAGCACTGGGCGACCGGCATTTTCCAGCTGACGTCACCCACGTCAGTTGAACCCGCCAGCACGTTATCGGTGATGGCATAGGGCGCGACTTCATCCACCAGCAGCGTCTCCTGATGGCGGCGGGCAAAGGCTTTGCCTGCCTTTCCCCCCGTGGCGGCAATGTTTTTCAGGCTGTTCTGCAGATCGTTGGGCGTCAGCGTGGCGCGGATTTCGCGGGCAAAGTCGCGCTCTTCATCGGTCCACTCCGGCGTGCCGTAGTGCTGCAATGCGCGGTACATCGCAGCCTCAAGCGTGCGGTTCGGCAGGTAGCTGGAGCAGGCTTTATCAAAGCGGCATTCCACGGTGGTTTCGGTCATCATTGCCGCGCCCTGGGCAATTTTTTCGATGCGTTGGTAGATCTGCTGCGCGTCGGTCATCTCCGGGGCGCGGATCAGGTACAGCACTTCAGCCTGCGCCTGCACCACGTTGGGCGAAATCCCGCCGGTGTCGGTGATGGCGTAATGGACGCGCGCTTTCTCTATGATGTGCTCGTTAAGGAAGTTGGTGCCGGTGGTCATCAGCGTCACGGCGTCCAGCGCGCTGCGCCCTAAATGGGGCGAGTTGGCCGCATGCGCCGCCACGCCGTGAAAACGCCAGGCCGCCTGAATGTTGGCCAGCGTGCTGACGTTAAACATCCCGGCAAAGGCCTCCGGGTGCCAGGTGACAGCGGCATCAACGTCATCAAACAGACCTTCACGTACCATAAAGGTTTTCCCGGAGCCGCCTTCCTCACCGGGACAGCCGTAAAAACGCACCGTTCCGCTGCCGCCGTGCTGCTCCAGCCAGCTTTTTACCGCCACCGCGCCCGCAAGCGCTGCGGTGCCCAGCAGGTTATGCCCGCAGCCGTGGCCGTTCGCCCCCGGCGTGGCGGATTGCGCCGTCGCGCAGTGCGCCTGCTGGCTTAGCCCGGCCAGCGCGTCGTACTCGCCCAGCAGAGCGATAACCGGTTTCCCGCTGCCGAAGCTGGCAATAAAGGCATTTGGGATACCGCCTGCCTCGCGGGTCAGCGTAAAGCCCTCGGCTTCCAGCTCGTCAGCGAGCCGTCTGGAGGACCAGAACTCTTCAAAGCGGGTTTCGGGATGATCCCAAATTGCATCGGCAATATCGGTTAGCGTCTGACATCGCGTGTCGATGGCATCGGCAATAAAAGCGTAGTTCTCCTGCATTACACACCTCGCGTCCACGGGAAATTGAGCGCAGTTCGCGCCAGCGTTTCAATGGCGACAGCAATGACCTGCTCATCGAAGTCGAATTTTTCGTTGTGATGTCCGGCGCTCAAATCCGTGCCGAACACCATATACGATGCCATGCCGCCGTTCTGCTGCACGCGGGCCATCATCAGCGTGGCGTCTTCAGAGCCTGCTAGCGCTTTCACCTTATCGATTGCGTGCACAATTCCCGATACCTGGCTCGCCTGTTCACGCAGGTAATCAACCCAGGCCGGCGTCGGTGCGCTGGAGGTGGCGGCCCCCATCAGGCGCATCTCCGCGCTCACGCCATAGAGCGCGGCCGCGCCGGTAATGACAGCCTGCGCACGTTCAAAGACATACTGGTTTATTGCTTCGCTTTCGCCGCGGGTTTCAACCTTGATCAGTGCATTTGCGGGCACCACGTTGCGGCCGCTACCCGCCTGCATCACGCCGACGTTGACGCGGGAAGCGCCTTCGCTGTGCGGGGCGATGCTGTGCAGGGCGAGGGCGGCCTGCGCGGCGGCAAGCAGGGCGTTACGTCCATCCTCCGGTTTGCCGCCCGCGTGTGCGGCAACGCCGGTAAAGTTCACGTCGAACTTGGTGGTTGCCATAAAGTTATCGCTGCCGCAGATCGCCGTTCCGGCGGGGACGCCGGTACCAATATGGATGGCGGTAAAATAATCCACGCCGTCCAGCGCCCCGGCGGCGACCATGGCGCGAGCGCCGCGGGTGCCTTCCTCGGCAGGCTGGAAGATCAGCTTGACGGTACCGTTGAGCTGCGCTTCGTTCTGCTTAAGCACCTTTGCCAGCCCCAGGCCAATGGTGGTGTGGCCGTCGTGCGCGCAGGCGTGCATCATTCCCGCGTTGCAGGAGGCAAAACCGTCGCGGAACGGGCGATGGCTGTCGTCGAGCGCTTCGCTTAAATCAAGGGCATCCATGTCGACGCGAAACGCCAGCGTCGGGCCCGGTCGTCCGGTATTCAGGGTCGCCACAATGCCGGTAAATCCGCCTTCAAACGGTGCCAGCCATTTCTCAGGCGCCCCCTGTGACCGCGCACGGGCAAACTCTCGCGAAAGGGTGGCGTCATCGGGCAGCCCCATACGGCTTTCGGCATCGATCACGTCGCGACCCATCGCCAGTTCGTAGCCCAGGGAGTCAAGGATTTCCGCGACCTTTGCGGCGGTACGGAACTCTACCCAGCCGGATTCCGCAAAATGGTGAAAATCGCGACGCCATGCGATCAACTGGGGGGCTAATGTCTGGATGTACTGCGCCAGTGTGTCCATATCTGTTCCTGTCATCATTAAAAAATGTGAACTGCTTCACGCTGTGATAGTTTTTACTTATCACTAACCGTTTTTTCACAGTTTTAACCGTTCAGGAATTACCCTCGCACATCCCTTTCCATTAAAGTAGATGACAGTTTCTTTACTCTGATAAACAACGGTTATCGGTTGGGCTATGTCATTTCAGATTAAATTTCATCAAATCCGGGCGTTTGTTGAAGTGGCGCGTCAGGGCAGCATTCGCGGTGCCAGCCGGACGCTGAATCTCTCGCAGCCGGCGCTGACCAAATCCATCAAAGAGCTGGAGGAGGGCATGGCGGCGCAGCTTTTTGTTCGCCGGAGTAAAGGCGTTGCGCTGACCGAGTGCGGGGAAGGATTTTACCAGCGCGCCAGGCTGATTCTGGAAGAGCTGCGTGCGGCGCAGGATGATATTCGCCAGCGGCAGGGGGATCTGGCCGGGCAGATCAATATCGGGATGGGGGCCAGCGTGTCACGCAGCCTGATGCCCGCCGTCATCACCCGTTTTCACGCCCAGCACCCGCAGGTTAAAGTGCGAATTATGGAAGGGCAGCTGGTGTCGATGATCAATGAATTACGCCAGGGCGAACTGGACTTCACCATCAACACCTATTATCAGGGGCCTTACGACCATGAGTTTACGTTTGAAAAACTCTTCGAAAAACCGTTTGCGGTATTTTGCCGGGAAGGGCATCCGGCGACAGGGGCAACATCCATTAACGATCTGCTGCATTATAACTGGACAATGCCAACGCCGCGGGGAAGTTATTATAAGCAATTAGAAGATCTATTTAGCCACCGCTCGCAAATACCGCGGATTGGCGTGGTGTGCGAAACCTTTTCTTCCTGCATTAGCCTTGTTGCGCAAAGTGATTTTTTAAGTATCCTTCCACAGGAGTTAGGCTGTGATCCGCTGCTGGCGCACCGTCTGGTCATTCTGCCGGTTGCCGAGTCGCTTCCAAAAGCCGCATATTATTTAATTCAGCGCCGGGATTCTCGTCAAACTCCGCTTGCCGAATCATTAATTACGCAATTCAGAAGGGAAGCGAGAAAAATAATTTCAGGGTGAATGTCGCATAATAAAAAAACAGAGTCTGCCCGACATCAGACAGACCCTATAGTACACACAGCAGTGCGTCCTTTCGCAAGTCCTGGGTATTATATCCATGAGGCAGGTAAATTTAGTTATAACACCTTTCCCGAAAAATGAAAGGAAGGTGAATGACTGATTTTAGAAAAATTTAACGCAAATCACCTATTTTACTGTTGTTGGGGTTTTAGTTAAGTCAGGTTTAAGTGCATTTTATAATGACTATATATATTCATCGGGTTAATATTTATCTCGTGCCTCATCTTCTAAGGGTTATTGAGACACCTGTCTGGCGCAGGTATAGTACAAGCCCAGATGTAGCCGGAGGATTTCCATGAACCCTGACGACAAATCCCTTTTTCTTGACGCCATGGAGGATGTCCAGCCCCTGAAACGCTGCACCGATATCCACTGGCAGCAAAGCCGTAATACCCGGGCTCGCCAGGACATCGATACCGAACAGCTCGACAACTTTCTGACCCTGGGTTTCCTTGAGCTATTGCCGCTTGACGAGCCGCTGGCGTTCCAGCGCGAAGGTGTCCAGCAGGGCGTTATTGATAAGCTGCGTTCGGGTAAATACTCCCGACAGGCCAGCTTAAATCTGTTGCGTCAGCCCGCTGAACGCTGCCGCCAGATGCTGTATTCCTTTATTCGCCAGGCCAGTCGTGACGGATTACGTAACCTCATCATCATCCACGGGAAAGGGCGCGAGCAAAATTCGCATCCTAATGTGGTGCGTAGCTATCTGGCACGCTGGTTAACCGAGTTCGAGGAAGTGCAGGCGTTCTGCGTGGCGCTGCCGCATCACGGCGGCAGCGGGGCTTGCTATGTTTCCCTGCGAAAATCCGACGACGCGAAGCAGGAGAACTGGGAACGGCACGCCAAGCGCAGCCGTTAGCGGGCGATATCTTCGCCCGCCTGAGGCTTAGAAGGTTTCCCAGTTACTGTCCGGGGTGGCATTAGCCGTTGCCGGACGCAGCAGCTGCGGCGTTTTAACGTTGGCCGGGCGCGGGGCGGTGGCGTTTGCTTTACCGTTCAGACGAAACGCGGCCACGGCCTGACGCAGCTGTTCGGACTGATCTTCCAGCGCCGCTGCCGCCGTGGCCGACTGCTGCACCAGCGCGGCGTTTTGCTGCGTCACGCTGTCCATCTGCGACACGGCCAGGCTCACCTGCTCAATTCCGCGGCTCTGCTCATCCGATGCGGACGAAATCTCGCCCATGATATCGGTGACGCGGGTGACGGCGGCGACAATCTCCTTCATAGTCGCGCCCGCTTCGCTGACCTGCTCAGAACCGGTGCTCACCCGGCTGACGGAGTTCTCAATAAGCCCTTTGATCTCTTTCGCCGCCTGCGCGCTGCGGCTGGCCAGCGTACGAACTTCACCGGCGACAACCGCAAACCCGCGGCCTTGCTCGCCTGCGCGTGCGGCTTCCACCGCGGCGTTAAGCGCCAGAATGTTGGTCTGGAACGCAATGCTGTCAATCACGCCGGTAATATGAGCGATTTGCTGCGAACTGTCGGCAATTTCGTTCATGGTGCGCACCACGTTATCCACGACGTGGCCGCCGCGAGCCGCTGTTTCAGAGGCATTCTTCGCCAGCAGCGTCGCCTGACGGGCGTTATCGGAGTTCTGTTTAACCGTTGCGGTCAGCTCTTCCATGCTGGCGGCTGTCTCTTCGAGCGAGGAGGCCTGCTCTTCGGTGCGGGCGGAGAGATCGTTGCTCCCTGCGGCAATTTCACCCGCGCCGGTGTAGATGGAGTCGGTGCTGCCGCGTACGGCGCTGACGGTCGTCACCAGCGACTGCTGCATCTCGTGCAGGCCAGCCGCCAGTTGACCCATCTCATTGCGGCCAGAGAGGGTGATATCCTGCGTCAGATCGCCTCCCGCAATGGCGCGAATATGGTTCATGATGGCGTTGAGCGGTTTTAACAGCAGGTGCTGTAAACCCTGCCAGATCACCACCAGCACGGCGATAACGGCCAGGAAAATGGCTGCCAGCGTCCACTGCATCTGCGTGAAGCTGCTTTGGTTCTCTTCGGTTGCCGCCTTCAGCAGCGTGTTGTTCTCGGCGCGCCAGCGGTTATAGACCGCTTCCATGTCGTCCTGGGCCTGCTGAGCGTCCAGATCGCCATAGGCCTGGTAGTTGTCGGCACGCAGATACTCAATCGACAAACGCATCACCTCGTGCATCTGATTCCATGACTTCTGCATCTCGTCGGTTAACGCCGCATTCTGGCCGTTAACCTGCGGCATTTTCTGCCATTCTTTGTTATAGGCTTCAGCTTTAGCCAGCGAGTCGCCTGCGGTGCCGAGCAGTTTGTTAATCGCGGCAAGGGATGCCGGGTCGCGCTGGTTCTTCAGGTAGCGGATTGCCACGCGGGTGACGGTAACGCGCGTTTTCACCAGCGTGTTCACGCTGTCGCTCAGGCTTTCCTGCTGGGCATTCAGCACGCCGGAGTTCTGGAAGTTATGGCGATCGTTGCTGACGGCAGAGTAGAACAACCCTCCCGTGACAACTTGCAGCAGACAGAATATGGTGAGGGCAAAGATAATTCCGGTAATCACGTGCAGATTTTTCAGCATAGCGGTCGTCCGTTAGAAAAGATGCAGAGGTACACCCATACTATCGTCGTATAGAATTTAAACTTTAATTTAACTCGCGCTTAACTTAGGGCTTCGGTCAGGAACCTGTTGTAAATCCGGATCATTTTATGAGGAAGGTTAACATGAGCAGCATTGATAAAAGCGGGACGTACGCGCTCGGAACGCGAACGGTGAAACGACTGGGCTACGGGGCAATGCAGCTTGCCGGGCCGGGCGTATTTGGCCCGCCGAAGGATAAACAGGCCGCGCTGGACGTGCTGCGCGAAGCCGTGGCGGCGGGTGTGAATCATATCGATACCAGCGATTTTTACGGCCCGCATGTGACGAACCAGCTGATCCGCGAGGCGCTTCATCCTTACCGGGACGATCTCACCCTCGTCACCAAGATCGGTGCCCGTCGCGATGACAAAGGGGCCTGGCTGCCGGCCTTTTCCGCGCAGGAGCTGACCCAGGCGGTGCATGACAACCTGCGCAACCTGAAGCTGGATGTGCTGGACGTGGTGAACCTGCGGATCATGTTTAGCGCACACGGCCCGGCAGAAGGATCGATTGCTGAACCGCTTTCCACCCTCGCAGAATTACAGCAGCAGGGGCTGGTACGCCACATTGGTCTGAGCAACGTCACGGCCACGCAGGTGGCGGAAGCGCGGAAGATGGTGCAGGTCGTCTGCGTGCAGAACATGTACAACATTGTGAACCGCGGCGACGATGCGCTGGTGGATTTACTGGCGCAGCAGGGGATTGCGTATGTGCCGTTCTTCCCGTTGGGAGGCTTCACGCCACTGCAGTCCACCGGCCTGCAGGCCGTCGCGGATTCCCTGGGCGCAACGGCGATGCAGGTTGCGCTGGCATGGCTGCTGCAACGGTCGCCGAACATCCTGCTGATCCCCGGCACGTCATCCGTGGCGCATCTGCGGCAAAACCTCGCGGCGGGAGAGGTGCAATTGCCGCCTGAAGCACTTGAAAAACTGAATGCGCTGATGGGTTAATCACAGCATGGGCAAAGCCGGAAGGACACTTCCAGGCTTTGCCTGCTCAGACTCCGCATTGACTTTTTTGTCTGTGAAGCGCTAACGCTTCTGCCACAATTTCCTGCTTGCTTTTTCGCGTCTCAAAGGCGGTGATTCTGATGTATTCCATCAGGTCAGGCTCAATGCGGGCGCTCAACATCCTGAGATCGGCCTCCTTTGCTAAACCGCGGGCAACTCGCTTGTCGGGATAGTCACGGGCTGGCATAGAAAACGTCCTCCAAAAGTATTGATAATTCGTGCCCTCAAATATGCGTTATTCTGATGTTTAAGTCAATTAATAGTGTTTCTATAGTGATTTAATGATCTTTTTTTCACATGAAGTGATTTTAAAGTGTTTGTTAGTGACTTTTTTATGACTTTTGGTTGGCCCATCTGCGATCGCCAGCAGGAGAGGTTGCTAAATTAAATCCGCTCAAACTTCAACGCGTTTGCGGTCTTTGTCGGAAATGACCTTGATCCTGTGCCGTAATCCGTAATACTGTGTTTATATACAGCATCTGGCGGGAAAGGCATTTATGGACACTCTCTTTTCTTATCATCCAAAGCAACTTATTGAATTACCTTTATATCTTGAGCGTGTTGCCTGTGGCTTTCCAAGCCCTGCGCAGGATTATGTGGAGGATCGTCTCGATCTTAACCGGCTGGCGGTCAGGCACCCCAGTGCGACCTACTTTATCAAAGTGAGCGGGGACTCCATGATCGGCGCAGGGATTAGCGACGGCGATCTGCTGGTGGTAGACCGCTCGTTAAATGCCGAACACGGGGACATTGTTGTGGCGTCGGTCGGCGGCGAGTTTACGGTGAAAGAGCTACAGACCCGCCCGGTTCTGCGGCTGCTGCCGCGTAATGCCCGCTATCAGCCGATCGCCTTTCAGTCCGAAGAGGAGCTGCAAATCTTCGGTGTCGTCACTCATACGCTCAAAACGCATAAACATGTTCGCGCTGGTTGATGTGAATAGCTTCTATGCCTCCTGCGAGAGGGTGTTTCGCCCCGATCTGGTGGGTAAGCCCATCGTGGTGGTGTCCAATAACGACGGCTGTATTATTTCGCTGTCGCGGGAGGCAAAGCAGTTCGGCATAAAAATGGGGGAGCCCTATTTTAAATTCAAAGAGAAGGGGTATCCGTCGCGGGTTTACGTCTTTAGCTCCAACTATGCGCTGTATGCCGATCTCAGCAGCCGGGTGATGCAGACGCTGACCGATCTCGCGCCGGCCATTGAGATCTACTCCATCGATGAAGCATTTGTGAACGTTTCGGGTGTCAGCAACTGCATCTCGCTGGAAGCATTCGGTCATCAGATGCGTACGCAGGTCTTTAAAAACACAGGTTTAAGTGTGGGTGTCGGGATTGCGCCGACTAAAACGCTGGCGAAGCTGGCCAACTATGCGGCGAAGCGGTGGTCAGCCACCGGTGGCGTGGTCGATCTCTCGGATCGTGGACGGCAGCGTAAGCTGCTGGCAAAGGTTCCGGTGGAGGAGGTGTGGGGCGTAGGACGACGCATCACTAAAAAGCTTAACGCGATGGGGATAACCACGGCGCTGGAGCTGGCGGAAGCGTCATCCTGGGTCATCCGCAAACATTTTAACGTGGTAATGGAGCGCACGGCGCGCGAGCTTCGAGGTGAGCCCTGCCTCGATCTGGAAGAGTTTACTCCCACGAAGCAGCAAATTATCTGTAGTCGTTCGTTTGGACACCGTATTACGCAGTACGAGGAGATGCATCAGGCCATTTGCGCCTATGCAGAACGTGCTGCGGAAAAACTGCGTGGCGAGCATCAGTATTGCCGCTTTATCAGCGTGTTTGTGCGCACCAGCCCGCATGCCGACAACGAAATTTATTACGGCAATCAGGCTTCCGTCACCCTGATGACGCCCACCAATGATTCGCGCGATATCATTCGTGCCGCCACTGAGGCGCTGGGTCGTATCTGGCTTGACGGATATCGCTATATGAAAGCGGGGGTGATGCTGGCAGACTTTTTCAGCAGCGGCGTTGCCCAGCTGAATTTGTTTGACGATAACCGCCCGAGCGCCAACAGCGCCGCGCTGATGGAAACCATCGACAGCTTAAATCATTCCGGCAAAGGGAAAATATGGTTTGCCGGGCAGGGGATTGAGAAAGCCTGGGCGATGAAGCGGGAGATGCTGTCACCGGCTTATACGACGCGGTACGCGGATTTGCCGGTAGCGAGATGAAAGGCGGCTATGTGTGACAAAGAGCCGAAGACGGTTTACGGACGCCGCTCCTGTGCAGCGTCCATAGCATCAGGGTTAAGGGCTTACTCAACCGTTAACGCATCGACAACCTCAGCCACGCTTCTCACGCTGCGGATACTTCCTATCCCCGTGCCGAGCGCGATATAACCTTCATCGGTGTTATCTTCCAGCATGCCCAGGCGCAGGCCCCGCAATCCTCCCATCGCCTTGCCCAGCGCTTCATTGCTTGCGCCAGCTTTATCCATCGCCGCCAGTTTTTCCGCCAGCTTGCCGGGGAGAGAACGATAGTAGTGAGGGACGGTGCGGAAAAGCAGCAGGTCCAGGCCGTTGGCGGCAACAATTTTCTCTTTGACCTCCTGCGGCACGCGGCTTTCTACGGTACTGATAAAGACCGAACCGGCAAACACGCCTTCCGCACCTAACGCATGCGCCGCTCTGGCGGTGCGGCGATCGGTAATACCGCCCGCCGCCATCACCGGAACATGCTTCACGGCATCGGCAATCAGCGGCACGATGGAAAAAGTACCCAGCGCCGTTGCGGGCAGCGTCCCGCCCTCGTCAAAACCGGTGGCGACGATAATGTCAGCCCCTGCGTCTTCCGCGAGACGGGTGTTTTCCGGGGTGGGATTAATGTCGCGGTAGATAATGGCGATACCCGCCTCTTTTAACTCATTGAACAGCGCAGGAATAATGCTGCCTTCACCATAGCCCGTATACACCACGGCCCTGACGCCTTCCTCTTTTATCACCTTAAGAATTGGCCCGGTCCAGACGTCATTAACGGCGGTGGGGATCAGGTTCACGCCGAAGGGTTTTTCGGTCAGCCGTTTGGTTTTGCGAATTTCTTCCCGCATTTTTTCGGCGGTTTCTTCCGGCGTGGAGACCGCGGTATCGGCGGTTAACCCTGCGTTGGGGCCGAGCACGCCGAGTCCTCCTGCATTGCTGACCGCGGCCACTAAACGGGCATCAGTAAGCCAGGATAACGGTCCCTGAATAACAGGCTTTTCGATCCCCAGGATCTGACAGATACGGTTATTTTTCATAGCAGAACATTCCTCACGTTTGAATGGAGGAGAGTGTAGGGCGGAAGATTGTTAGGAAAAATAGCCAAAAAGATTCATCACTGTTATAAAATAAGTAACAATCCTGACATTCCTGTGACGGCAAAAGAGACAACCAATGCAACTAAATCTCTTTGAATCAATTAGAGTTTTCATTGAAATTGTCGAGTCGGGCAGCCTGACCCAGGCGGCGGAAAATCTGCAGATCCACCGTCCGGCGGTCACCAAAGCGTTACAGCATCTGGAGCAGCACAGCGGCACGCGTTTGCTGCAGAGAACAACGCGGCGGATTAGCCTGACGCCGGACGGCGAGGCGTTTTATCGCCGAAGTAAACCCCTGCTGGCGCAGGCGGACGATTTACTGGAGTCGTTTGGCACTGGCCGGGCAATACACGGTCAGTTGCGGGTGGATATGCCCATCGCTTTTGCGGCGCTGAGGGTCATACCCAACCTGCCGGATTTTTATCGGCAGCATCCTGAAATCGACATCATACTGAGCAGCTCTGACCGCCGTCGGGATATGCTGCGCGATGGCCTGGACTGTGTGCTGCGAGTGGGGGAGCTGGACGATGGTGACTATGTCGCGCGCAAAATCGGGAACATTAAAATCACGACCTGTGCCAGCCCGGCCTGGCTGGCAAAACACGGTACGCCAGAAACGCTGGATGATTTATACAAACATCAGGCCATCAACTGGATCAATAACAACAGCAGAAAAATTCAACCCTGGACGTTTACTACGCCAGAAGGCATTGCGGAAATAACGCTGCCCGGCAAGCTGGTCGTGGATAACTCCGAAGCCTACATTGCGGCGGGCCTGGCCGGGTTAGGGTTAATACAGGGGATGAATCTTTTTCTGCAGCCCTATATTGACCGCGGCCAACTGGTTGAAGTGTTACCGGAGCATCGCTCCCCGGATCGTAAATTGTCGCTTCTCTATCCACACCGCCATCTCTCCCGCAAGGTGCGGGCCTTTACCGAGTGGCTGGAAAGTTTAGTGTAAAACCGCCACCGGAGAGGAGCCGCCAGTTCATGACACCGCGCGCCAGTCTGTTCCATGGCATTCAGCAGGCGAGGCGTGGGTTCGTTTGCGCAGTTTAGCCGCAGCATCTGACGGAGGATGAGATCCCCCGGATCCTGAGGAACCGTTTTGCGCTGACTGCTGTGTAATCTGCCGGGGAACGATTGAGCCTCAGCTCACCTTTCTTCTGCGGCTTTGCGCTGAGTCCCCCACTGTAACAGCAGGCTAAACGACGCGGGTAATACGGTCAGCGTTACCAGCGTCGCGACCAGCAGCCCGCCGATAATCGCATAGGCCATTGGCCCCCAGAATACCTGATGAGAGATCGGGATCATGCCCAGAATGGCGGCGCAGGCGGTCAGACAGATGGGTCTGGCCCGATGCTCCGCGGCCGCCACAATCGCGGCATCGTTTGCCATCCCTTGAGCAAGATTACTGTCTACCTCGCTAATCAGTATCACCGCGTTACGCACGATCATCCCCGCCAGGGCGATGACGCCCAGCAGCGCGACAAATCCCATCGGCGTGCCACCGGGCAGCATAGCCAGCACGATCCCCGGTAAACCAAACGGGGCCATCAGAAGCGCCAGCAGCATCCGGGAATATCGGCGCAGCTGAAGCATCAGCAGCATCAACATGATGACAAGCGTCACCGGAAGAACGCTAAAAACGGAGCTGTTCCCCTTATCTGATTCGGCAACCGCGCCGCCTTCTTCTATGCTGTAACCGGCAGGCAGCTCCGCGCGCAGCGTATCGATCGCCGGACGCAGCGCCGCCGATACCGCTTCGGCCCTCAGCCCCGGCGCGAGGTCAGTTTGCACCGTAATAAAAGGCAACCGCTGTCGACGCCAGATGACCGGATCGTCCACGCTCCAGACCAGCGTCGCGACGGCGCTGAGCGGAATTTTTTTACCGTCATTCCCCTGAACGGTCAGCGAGGAGAGGGTGGCGGTGCTGTGACGTTCATTGTCCGTGGCCCGCAGTACCACGTCGACAAGGCGATCGTTATCCCTGACCGAGGTGACAACGCTGCCGGACCAGAGGGTATTCAAGGTGCGGGCGAGAGCTTCTGACGATATTCCTGCCGCCCTGGCCGCCGTCTGATTCACCTTCAGAGTAATGTTCCTCTCCGGCTCTCCGGCCGTCTGGTTAACCTCGCGCGACAGCGGCGATTGGCCAATCGCGTCGGCCAGACGGTTCGCAAGCGCCCGGACCTGCAGATAATCAGGCCCGCTCACCCGGTATTTGATTGGCCAGCCGACGGGCGGCCCAAGCTCCAGGGGCGACACGCGCGTGATGATGTCGCTAAACTGCGCCGCCAGCAGCCTGTTCAACTGCCCATGCAGACGATCCCGCGCCTGAAGATCCTTCGCCACCACCACAATCTGGGCGATGTTTTCATTTTCCAGCAGCACGTCCATCGGCAGGTAAAAACGGATGGCTCCTGACCCGACGTACGTCGAGTAGCGCTCGATATTGCTGTTGCCGGCCAGCGCGTGTTCCAGCTTTTCCACCTCTCTTAACGTTTCGGGCTGCGACGCGTTGGCCGGAAGCGTCAGGCTGACCAGCAGCTCAGGCCGGTCCGACGCGGGGAAGAACTCACCCTGCATAAACGTCGTGCCGTACACGGACAGCCCCAGCGCGGAAAGCGCAATCAGCACGGTGGCGAGCCGGTGACGTAGCGCCAGCCCTAAAAGCCGCCCGTACCCGCGTGCGATCCTTCCAGGGCCTGCCGCGCGATGTCTGACCTTCTCCGGCAGCAGCCACGTGCCCGTCAGCGGCGAAAACAGGATCGCGACAACCCAGGAGCAGAGCAGGGCAATCAGCACTACCGCAAACAGGGAAAAACAATATTCACCGGCGCTGGAGGCCGCAAAACCAACGGGAATAAACCCGGCAATCATCACCAGGGTTCCGGTGAGCATCGGGAAGGCCGTCGTTTTGAATGCATGGGTGGCCGCATGCCGACGGGAATCCCCGGCTTCAAGTCGGGAGACCATCGTTTCGACGGCGATCATGGCGTCATCCACCAGCAGACCCAGCGCAATGATCAGCGCCCCAAGCGAGATACGCTGAAGCCCGATGCCGGCGAGCATCATGCCGGCAAACGTCATGGCGAGCACCAGCGGAATGGCCGCAGCCACCACCAGCCCCGCCCGCAAACCCAGCGAGACAAATGAAACTGCCAGCACGATAACAACAGCTTCAATAAGCACCCGGACAAAACCACTTACCGCGTCACTGACCACCGCCGACTGATCGGCAACTTTCACCATCTCAATACCGTGCGGCAGCCCGGCGCTGAGGACTGTCATTCTGTCGTTCAGCGCGGCGCCAAAACGCAGCATGTTGCCCGTTGGCGCCATTGACACCGCCAGCCCGATGGCCGGTTTGCCGTTTACCCGGTACGCGGGGGCCGGCGGCTCGGCGGCTTCCCGGGTGACGGTGGCGATATCGGTCAGCGGAATATAGCGATTGTTAATGTGCAGCGTGACGGCGCGTAAACTCTCTTCGGACGTGAGCGCCCCGCTGACCTTGATCGCGATGTTCTCCTGCCCGGTACGCATAACGCCAGCCGGGACAACCGCGTTTTGCGCCCGCAGCGCATCGGCGACCGCCTGAATATCCAGTCCCATACCCGCCAGACGGGCCGGAGAAAAGGCGAGAACCATCTGATCCTGCTGTTCGCCCAGCAGGGTGGTTTTGCCGATATCTGGCAAGGAGGCAAGCTCACGACGTATTGTCTCAACGCGATCCCGCACTTCCCGTAAGGTGTAGCCGTCGGGAATAAAGCCGTAAATCGTGCCGAACGTATCGTCAAATTCGTCGTTCACGGCCGGGCCCTGAACGCCTTCCGGTAAAGACGGCGCGATGTCCTGCATTTTTTTGCGGACCTGATACCAGATGTCCTGCACCTTTTGCGGTGGGGTATTGTCACGGAGATTCACATGGATAACCGTGCTCCCGGCGCGGGTTTCACTTTCGAGATAATCAAGCCAGGGCGTTTCCTGCAGCTTTTTTTCAAGCGTATCGGTCAGCAGACGGGTGGTGTCCGTTACGGACGCGCCCGGCCACTGCGCGGAGACGACCGCCGTTTTAATGGTAAAAACCGGATCTTCATTACGCGGCAGTTTTTCATAGCAGAACACGCCCATCGCCACGATCAGCAGCATGAAGAAACTGAACATCTGCTGATGGTTAAGCGCCCATGCGGACAGGTTAAATTTCGCTTCCGGTTTCGTGTTCATGGCTGAACCTCCCCGGGTACCACCGGCTCTCCGGAACGGAGTTTGCTCACGCCAGCCGTAATCACCCGGTCGCCTGGCTCAAGGCCGGAGGCGATAATCACCGAGGAGGCCGTATAGCAGGCAGGCACCACCGCGCGCAGCTGCGCCTGCGAATGCGGGGTAATCACGAACACCGCCGGTCTATCTCCTGTTCGGCTCAGCGCCGATGCGGGAACGACGTAACCTCGCGGGCCAGTCGAGGGCAGGGTGACGGTGACGCTGGCACCCAGCGCTATCGCCGCTGGCGGGTTTATCAGGGTGGCTCTGACGCGCCAGGTGCGGGTCTGAGGATCGGCCTGCGGGGTGATATCCCGCAGCACGGCAGATGCCTGTATCGACGGGTCGCTGAGAAGGGAAATCCGCAATTCCGCCTTATCCAGCGGCGGTATCGCATCGGGCGTGGCGATATCAAATGCTACGTCGCGTGCTTCGCCGGTCGCCAGCGTAAGCACCGTCTGTCCCGCGCTGACAACCTGGCCCGCAGAGGCGCTCACCTCGGTGATCGTGCCGGTTTGTGGAGCGATAATGCGCGTCCAGCCAAGGCTTTCGCGGGCGTTACGCCACGCGGCCTCGCTGCTTTTTAATCGCGCGCGGGCGACAAGCCAGTCCGCGCGGGCGCTGTCGAGTTGCGTGCGGGCTATTGCGCCCGTCGGCATGAGCTTTTGCATTCGGCTGACGTTAAGCGCGGCAACCTGCGCTGAGGCTGTGGCCCCTTCATAGTCGGCCGTTGCGCTGTCGAGCTGATTTTGTCCGGTGGTATTTTCAAGTGTGGCCAGCAGCTGTCCGGCATTAACCCGATCGCCAATATCAACGCTGCGCGTCAGTATTCGCCCCCCGGTTTGAAAGCTCAGCGTCGTTTCATCGCGGGCATGGATCTCACCGGTCCTTTCCAGCGCGGGGAGGGGTTGGGCTGTACGTACGACGACGTAGCGCACCTTACGCACTGGGGCAGGCTTATTTTCCTGTTTGTCACCGCAGCCGGTGAGCGGAAAAATCACCAGCGCGAGCAGGACCAGAGGGAGAAAACTTACCCAGGAAAGAGTGCGCGCCACGCCGTACAGATGGTGCAGGCAGTGGCGGAGGGAGAGAACAAATTCGTCTGACATAACGCCGCTCCATAAAGATGAGGGCGTTATTAAATGCGCGCTACGTCGAGAAAGATTCGATGTTCTGTCAAGGGTTTATCAAGAGTGGATATTTTCATTACCGGACGGCTGCCAGGGTAACAAAATACGCACAGCAAGGCCGCCCGTTTCCGGTAATGAGGCCTCGATCGTGCCCCCATGTGCCTGACAAATCGCCCGGGCGATAGACAAACCGAGGCCGCTGCCGCCGGAATGCCGCGCGCGGGACTGCTCCTCACGGCTAAAGCGCTTAAACATGTCCGGTAAGAACTGGGGGGATACGCCCGGTCCGTCATCGTGAAATTCAATGGCGTAATGCCCGCTGGCGTAGTGCAGCGCCACCTCAAGATGGCCGCCTTCGCGCCCGTAGCGTAGTGCATTTTCCATAAGGATAGTAAATACCTGCCCCATGCGGAACGCATCGCCTCTGAACGGGAACGTACGCGGGTTACGCAGCGTAATCGTAAAATGATGCGCTTCGGCCTGCGGCATGATCCAGGCCGCCCGCTCCTGAATAAGCTCATCCAGAGAAAAGGCCTGCTCTTCCAGCACCAGATTTCCCGCGTCCGCTAACGAGAGAAGGTGAAGCTCATCGGTCAGGCGATTAAGATGCTGAAGCTGTTTCATCACCATTTCCAACTGCATCGGGCTGGCATCAAACACACCGTCCAACATGCCCTGCAGACGACCAATGGCGGCCGTCAGGGGCGAACGCAGCTCGTGCGCCATCGCGACGTGCGAGGCGCGGAGCTCTTTTTCATAGCGGGCGAGTTGCCCCGTCATGGAGTTAAAGTCGTTTGCAAAGCTGACCATTTCCGCTGGCGCATCCTTGACCAGTTCAGCCTGACGGCCAAACTGCCCGTCGGCGACATCTTTGGCGGCATCGCGAAGACGGCTGAACTGCAGAGCCAGCGGTCGGGCGTGTTTTAACCCCATTACCACAATAAACGGGATCATCACCAGCACCAGCAGGGCCACCGTAACCCAGTCCGCAGAGGCGATGGATGGCGTGGAATAACTCAGCCCCCACCAGGTATCCACAATGCTGTGGAAGCGGGCCGGATCGGCCTGTGGGTTCTGGCTGAGCGTCAGAAATTCCTGCCGGACCGCCGCTGGCATTCTGCCCATTATCCAGTAGTTCTGTACCGCATAACGTAGCCACATGCAGGTGGCAATGACGATCACGCTGCCGATGGCCAGTGCCAGGATACGCGCGCAAATCCAGCGCCAGAGAGAGGAGTGCCGGTTTTTTATCATGGTTGTCTGAACCTGTATCCCACGCCGCGAACGTTAATCAACACGCCGGAAATACCCGCCGCTTCGAGTTTTTTACGCAGGTTATAAATATGGGTGTCCACCACGCGCTCCAGCGCCTCGCTTTCCGGCAGACAGTGTTCCAGCAGGTACTGACGGGAAAAGGGTCGAGCGGGAGAGCGCAGCAGCGTTGCCAGAAGCGAGAATTCCGTTGGCGTAAGATCGAGCATAACGGGCGCGTCGCCGCCGTTATCCACGCTCGCCACAATGGCGGCCACATCCACCTCCAGCGTTTGCCAGCGAAGGATCTCGTCGTCTGTCTCTTTTTTACTGCTGCGTCGCAGCACCGCCTGTACGCGAGCCACGACTTCTCCCGGATGATAGGGTTTTACAACATAATCATCGGCACCGTACCGCAGGGCACCAATGCGATCGGGGGTGTCGCCCATGGCGGTGACCATGATCACCGGTACATCGCTTTTACGACGCAGTCCGGCCAGCACTTCGGTGCCGTTAAGCCCGGGCAGCATCACGTCCAGCAGGATGAGGTCGGGTTTCCACCGCTGCGCCATATCCAGCCCGGAAAGACCGTCTCCGGTAATGGTGACATCGTAATTTTCACGACGTAAATAGGCTTCAAGCACGCCAGCCGCATCGGCGTCATCTTCAATAATCAGCACTCTTCTGGACAACATCCGTTCACCTTGACCGTTTCTTAACACTATCCCGACGATTCATTGATTTAGCCAAACCATACTGCGCCAACATTGTGTGGCAGACCCTGAATTAGCAGACGCCAGCGTCTGCGTGGAGAACAGTATGATAGCGATAAAAAAAGGCCTGTATATGACCGTTCCGCTTCTGATGGCCGTTGCCTCAGGTGTGCAGGCGGATGATGACGCCGCTTCTGGCTCTTTAACCGTCGGGCTGGGCGGTCACTATGCCCCCCGTTATTCAGGCTCAGACAAGCAGGTGTGGCAGGTGGTTCCTGTGCTGCAGGGGCGCAAGGGTGCTTTCTTTATTGATGCACAAAAAGGAGTGGGATATGACCTGCAAAACGACAGCGGTTGGTACCTGGAACATACGCTGGGTTACGACCTCGGGAGGGCAGAGAAAAATTCTGGCTGGCGTGAGGGCGCAAACAATCTGAAAGGGATGGGGGACATTGATGCCACCCTGAATACCGGCCTGGCCGTCGGCTGGCAGGCTGCGTCCTGGCTAAGCGTTGAGGGTAAGGCGACGCTACCGTTAACGGACAGCCAGGGTGTAAGTTATCAGGCGTCCGTTACGTTGATTCCCCTACAAAACAGCGAGGACACGATCGCCCTTCAGTCTGTGGCTCTGTTTGGCGACAGCCGTTATCTGAATACCTGGTATGGGGTCAGCGAGCAGCAGAGCCGCCGCACCGGCTATCGCCGCTATTCAGCGCCGGGGGGATTTTATGGCGTCGACACCAGCCTGACCTGGAGCCATCAGTTCGATGCTCACTGGGGAACGGTCCTGAGCGCGGACTATACCTGGCTTGGCGACCATGCGAATGAAAGCCCAATAGTGATGCGGCGCAATGAGGGGTCTGCAACCGCCGCTATCACCTGGACATTTTAAAATCGCGGAGCACGAGCGGACGAGAAGATTATTTCTTCTTATCCATCATCGCTTTTAAATCGGCAAACGGGTTAAACGTGGCGACACCCACGTCTTTTTGCGCGTCTTCACCGGCGACCACGGTGGTGCCGTACTGATCCGCTTCGGTGTATTTCGAATGCTCGTGATCGTGGCAAAACAGGCACAACAGCTCCCAGTTGCTGCCATCTTCCGGGTTGTTAGTATGGTCATGATCGATATGGTGAACCGTCAATTCACGCAGGTTGGAATAGACGAACTCCCGCGAGCAGCGTCCGCAGACCCAGGGATAGATTTTTAATGCTTTCTCGCGATAGCCGCTTTCCAGTCGCGCGTAGTTTTTAGGGATCAGAGCCATTGCCGGTTTTACCTGCCATGAAAAAAGTGGGGAATATTATATCCATTATGGAGCGGAATGACGAACCCCTCTATTCCGTCAATTTATTTGATGCATTCCGTTAAATAAACGGCATTTATTCTTACCGGGTAATGCGTAAAGTGGACAGAACGCAACGCATTATCAGGACACAGGGTTATGAAAAAGATCGGGTTTTTATCGTTTGGTCACTGGACGCCTTCTCCGCAGTCCGGCACGCGCTCGGCGGCAGACACGCTGCTGCAGTCCATCGACCTGGCCGTGGCCGCTGAAGAGCTGGGCGCGGACGGCGCCTATTTCCGCGTGCACCACTTCGCCCGTCAGCTTAGCTCGCCGTTCCCTCTGCTGGCGGCAATAGGCGCGAAAACGAAAACCATTGAAATCGGTACGGGCGTGATTGATATGCGCTATGAAAACCCGATGTATATGGCCGAGGATGCGGGCGCGGCAGATCTGATCTCCGGCGGCCGTTTGCAGCTTGGCATCAGCCGCGGCTCCCCGGAGCAGGTCATTGATGGCTGGCGTCATTTCGGCTATGTCCCGCAGGAAGGGGAAAACGAAGCGGACATGGCGCGCCGTCATACCGAGGTGCTGCTTGAGGTGCTGCGCGGCGAAGGGTTTGCAAAGCCGAATCCACAGCCGATGTTCCCCAATCCGCCTGGGCTGCTGCGCCTGGAACCGTATTCTGAAGGGCTGCGGGAGCGCATCTGGTGGGGCGCCGGTTCAAATGCGACGGCGGTATGGGCCGCGAAGCTCGGCATGAACCTGCAAAGCTCAACCCTGAAAGACGACGAAACCGGCGAACCGTTCCATATTCAGCAGGCAAAACAGATCCGCGCCTATCGTCAGGCGTGGAAAGAGGCAGGGCATGCGCGCGAGCCGCGCGTCTCGGTCAGCCGCAGTATTTTTGCCCTGATGGACGAGCGCGACCGGATGTACTTCGGTGCCAGCCGCAACGACAGCGATAGCGTGGGGTATCTTGATGAAAAAACGCGCGCGATCTTCGGGCGCAGCTATGCCGCGGAGCCTGACAGGCTGATTGAACAGCTGAAGAAGGACGAGGCGATTGCCGAGGCTGATACGTTATTACTGACCGTACCGAACCAGCTCGGTGTGGATTACAATGCGCACGTGATTGAGTCCATTCTCAAACATGTCGCACCGGCAATGGGCTGGCGCGATTAAGTATTCCGCCGTCAGCCGTGAGATCGTAATGGAAAATCTGGCCCTCTGGTATCGCCGTTTTGGCGAGCCAGAATCTGTTCTGCAACCTGAAACCGCGCCGCCGGGCGCGCTTGCACCGGGACACCTCCGCGTGCAAATGCTGTATGCGCCGGTGAACGCGTCCGATCTCATTCCCATTACGGGCGCTTACCGCCACAGAACCCCGCTGCCCGCCGTCGCGGGCTATGAAGGCGTCGGCGTTGTCATTCAGGCGCCCGCGTCTTTTGCGTATCTGCAGGGTAAACGCGTTCTGCCGCTGCGCGGGCAGGGCACCTGGCAGCGCTATGCGGATTGCCCGGCAGAGTATGCGATACCCGTGCCGGATGATGTCGATTCACGCCTGGCCGCGCGGGCCTATATCAACCCGCTGGCGGCGCAGATGATGTTGAGCCACTATCCACCGCGGGGAAAGCGGGTGCTGCTCACGGCCGCCGGTTCGGATTGCGCCATTCTGCTCGGGCAGTGGGCGCGTCTGGCGGGGGCAGAGGCGGTGTACGGTATTCATCGTTCGCCCGCTCACGCTGAACGGCTGGCGGCGATGGGGATCGTTCCTGTCGCACAGCATGACATGCAGCGGATTCTCTCCGTTGCCGCGCGTGCCGACGTCGTTTACGATGCAACCGGCGGGGCGCTGGCGGAAGCGATCCTGAGCGTGCTGCCGGAGCAGGGCATATTTGTCTGCTACGGGCTGCTCTCCGGGCAGACCTTCCGCCAGCAGCGGCCCCTGCCGCGCGTGGCGTGGTTCCATATTCGTAACTATCTGGATGGGCTCAGCGCAGAGGCGTGGCGCGCGGAGTTCGATCAAATCTGGCCCCGGATGCGCGCCAGTGAGTACAGCCCCGGAACGGTGTACCCTCTGACGGACTGGCAGAGGGCGCTCAGGGCTTACCGTGAAGGAGGAAGGGCAAGCAAGCCCCTCATGTCGATGGCGGAATGACAGCTATTGATGGCTCATATCGCTCAGCAGCACGGCGATGCTTTGCCCGCCCGCCGTCTGTTCCAGACCAATCTTCACGATGATGGTCAGCGGAACGGAGAGCAGCATGCCTACGGGACCGAGCAGCCAGCCCCAGAAAATCAGGGACAAAAAGACGACCAGCGTCGAAAGCCCCAGCCCACGCCCCATCATTCGTGGTTCAAGAATATTCCCGAATACCAGGTTAATCGCCAGATAGCCGGCCAGCAGAATCAGTGCATCATAAAATCCGCTGAATACCAGCACCTGAAGAATAGGGGGGATTGCCGCCAGCACGGAGCCGATGTTAGGAATGTAATTGAGCGCAAATGCCAGTAACCCCCAGACGAACGCAAAGCGGACGTCCAGCGCCACCAGCATTCCCCAGACCACCACCCCGGTGACCAGGCTGATGACGGTTTTCAGTACCAGATAGCGTGAAACGCTGTCCAGCGCGCGCTGAATAGCGCCCATTCCTTCAACCGGACGAACCATGATTTGCTGTAACTTTGCGGGCAGCTGTGGCACCTCCAGCAGCATGAACACCACCGTTAAAAACAGCAGGAAAATGGAGGTCATGGCATTGGAAAGCTGCGTCAGCAGGCCTGTGACGATGGTCATGGCCGCATTAGGGTCGATATATTTAAGAAGCTCCTCAACCGAAACTTCTATTCCCGCGCGCTGAAGCCAGGGCTCAAGCTGCAGCAGCGGTATCGCCAGCGAGGAACGGTATTTCGGCAGCGTTCGCGCCAGTTCGTTCAGCGAGGTACCCAGATACGCAACCAGTAACACCATGGCGAAAATAATGACGCTAATTAGCAGAGTAATTGCCAGCACGCGCGGGATGCGCAGCCGCGTCATGCGCTGGACCAGTGGGTTAAGGATCACCGCAACAAACAGGGCCAGAATAAAGGGCACAATGATGTCGGCGGCAAAACGAACGCCCGTGAGTATGATCACCAGCATGCCCAGCATGATGACAATTTTTAACCCGTTGAGGGTAATAATGGGTTTAGCCATGGTGACTCCAAAAAACGCTTTTTATTTATAATAGAGGGTAAACGTCCTGCAATAAACTAACCAAAATCAAACGGGATGGGTAAAGAATTGAAAAGACTTTGAGTAAAATCTTCAGTTATGGTACAAATTTGGCGTGTTCAACTACCGAGGACAATTTTCATCCGCAAAGACGAGAAGCAACAACGCGGATAATTGTAATTTTATGGACAATTTGTTCAGGACCTATTCTTCAAACAACGCTGCTCTATTTTCTACCTCCTTCTGCCTGATTGCTGGTGAGCAACACTGGCGCACCGCACTATAGTCACCTCTTCTGCCTGAGCTGGCGCTACGCGCTTAGCCGTCTGATTTAATTTCATATTTTTTTGGTTTGCTGCATGCAGCGGGCCACGATGGATTATATTCTCAAGCAGGAGAAAAACATGTTTTACTGGATCTTATTAGCCCTGGCTATCCTCGCTGAAATTACCGGCACGCTGTCAATGAAATGGGCAAGCGTCAGCGAGGGCAATACCGGTTTTATTTTAATGCTGGTGATGATATCCCTTTCCTATATTTTCCTCTCATTTGCGGTGAAGAAAATTGCGCTGGGTGTGGCCTATGCGCTGTGGG
>NZ_JADBQN010000001.1:0-63012 GCF_014895915.1 Enterobacter cloacae complex sp. P13B | reverse complement strand
CCAACTGAGCTAACGACCCACTTTTATGCTGCTTTCACGTTGTTTGATATCCCGTGGCAACGGCGGCATATATTACTGATTTAAGAATTCTGCGCAACAAAAATTTCGATGAAGATCACTTAACTGCTTAGTAATCATGCTGCACGACCAGAAATAACGCGATTTCTGGTCATGCGATAATCATCCCATCGAATTCAGGCGTTTTTGCGCCTGCTTAGCACCTTCGGTGCCCGGGAATTTTGCGACCACCTGCTGATACACCGCTTTGGCTTTCGCCGTGTCGCCTTTGTCCTGCATGATCACGCCAACCTTAAACATCGCATCTGGCGCTTTCGGCGATTTCGGGTAATTTTTTACCACGGAGGCAAAATAAAACGCCGCATCGTCCTTTTTACCCTTGTTGTAATTCAACTGACCGAGCCAGTAATTCGCATTTGGCTGATAGGTTGAGTCAGGGTATTTCTTGATAAAGTTCTGAAACGCAGCGAGCGCGTCATCCTGACGAGATTTATCCTGCACCAGGGCAATGGCCGCATTGTAATCCGTATTCGCGTCACCGCTCTGTACAGGCGCTCCTGTTGAGGCTGAAGCATCAGCAGACGGCGCAGGCGCTGAGGTTGCCGCGCCGCTTTGATCGCCCGCTGCGGGTTGTGCTGCTGCACCGCCGCTGCTCAGGCTATCTATCTGCAATAAAATTTGCTTCTGACGTTCCACAACCTGGTTAAGCTGATACTGACTTTCCTGAATCTGACCACGGAGAGAGTCAATATCGTTTTGGTTATCGGAAAGTTGCTGCTGGAGTTGGGTTAAAAGCTGACTGTGAGCGTTAGAAATACGCTCGAGCTGAGTGACCCGGTCTTCTACCGAGCCTGAGCCGACACTACTGATTGGTGCCTGAGCAAAAGCGGCCCAGGGGGCCGCTATTCCAACCAGTAACGACAGACTCAACAGATGATGTCTGAAGTTACTGCTCATGCAATTCTCTTAGTAAACCAGTACGGCACGACGGTTTTTGGAGTAAGCCGCTTCGTCGTGACCCAGTACTGCAGGTTTTTCTTTACCGTAAGAAACGATGGAGATCTGGTCAGCAGAAACGCCTTTACCCTGCAGGTACATCTTAACGGCGTTAGCACGACGTTCACCCAAGGAGATGTTGTACTCTGGAGTACCACGTTCGTCCGCGTGACCTTCTACGGTGACTTTGTAAGATGGGTTGCTACGCAGGAAGTTAGCGTGAGCATCCAGCATCGCAGCGAAGTCAGAACGGATGTCGTATTTATCCAGATCGAAGTAAACGATGTTGTTCTGCTGCAGCTGCTGCATCTGAAGACGCGCTTGCTCTTCAGAAGACATGTTGCCATTGCCGTTCGCGTCCATACCGGTACCGGCACCCATCATGCCTTCGCCGCTCTGGTCATTGCTGGCGTTCTTGTTAGAAGAACACGCTGCGATTGCCATTACAGGCAGAGCGATCATCAGCCCCTTCAGCACTTTGTTCAGTTGCATTTCTATGATTCCTTTAGTAATCAATTAATTATTATTTACAGATACGGCGACCAGGCAGGTGATTTTACCTGTCCATCAGTGGCCGGAATACGCGCTTTGAAACGCCCATCTGTAGAAACCAGATTCAGCACAGATCCCATCCCCTGAGAAGAGCTGTAGATTACCATAGTGCCGTTAGGTGCCAGACTTGGCGTTTCATCCAGGAACGTTGACGACAGAACTTGAACGCCACCCGCTACCAGATCTTGTTTGGCAATGTGCTGCTGCCCACCGTTGGAGCTGACCATTACCATGAATTTACCGTCGCTGCTCACGTCTGCGTTCTGGTTCTGAGAGCCTTCCCAGGTGATACGCTGCGGAGCACCGCCGTTAATGTTCACTTTATAGATTTGTGGACGGCCAGCCTGGTCAGAGGTAAACGCCAGGTTTTGGCTGTCCGGGAACCATGATGGTTCAGTATTGTTGCTGCGACCGTCGGTCACCTGACGGATCTGGCCGGAGCCAATGTCCATCACGTACAGGTTCAGGCTACCGGTTTTAGACAGCGCAAACGCCAGTTTAGACCCATCTGGAGAGAAGGAAGGCGCACCGTTGTGACGTGGGAACGACGCTACCTGACGCACCGCACCGTTAGCCAGTGTCTGGATAACCAGCGCAGAACGACCACTTTCGAAGGTCACATACGCCAGTTTAGACCCGTCCGGAGACCAGGCTGGAGACATTAGCGGCTGTGAAGAGCGTTTCACCAGGAACTGGTTGTAACCGTCGTAGTCAGATACGCGCAGCTCGTACGGGAACTGACCGCCGTTGGTCTGTACCACATATGCGATACGGGTACGGAACGCACCTTTAATACCGGTCAGCTTTTCGAATACCGCGTCGCTGGCCGCGTGTGCCGCGTAGCGCAGGTACTGTTTAGTGACCTTGTAAGAGTTCTGTGCCAGAACGGTACCCGGTGCACCACCGGTATCCACCAGCTGCCAGGCCACGTTGTAAGAACCGTCCGGGTTAGGCGTAACCTGCCCCACCACCACGGCATCGATACCCAGCGCAGACCATGCAGCAGGCTGGACTTCCTGCGCACTGCCCGGCTGCTGCGGCAGACGAGAACGATCTAACGGGTTGAATTTACCGCTGTTACGCAGGTCAGCCGCCACGATGCCACCGGCATCTTCAGGTGCAGCGCCAGGACCGGCCCACTGGAACGGAACAACACCGATTGGGCGTGCCGAGTCCACCCCCTGGGTGATCTCGATACGTACTTCTGCGTGCAGGACTGCTGCCCACAGCATTAAAAAACTAAATGCTACACGTAATGCCTGCTTCATCATATCTCCCTTATCCGGGTAACCTTACCCACGATAATTTAGCAGAATGTTAACAAACTCAAATAGACAAAACTACCAGAACCCTGTGACTAAACCTGGTCTATTTTTCCCCGTTTGCACGGGGAAAATGTAACTTAAGGTTTGAAGTCCAGCGGCGCATTTTTGAAGACTTCGTAGACTGCCTGAGAAGGCGGTTTAGGCATCTTCGCCTGACGCGCTGCAGCCAGAGCCGCAGTACATAAAGCCGGGTCGCCACCTTCAGACTTAATATCAAGCAGCATGCCGTCCGGAGCCAGTTTTATACGCAGCGTACACGTTTTACCGGCATAGGAAGACGCATCGTAGAACCGGCTTTCAATCGCCGATTTAATCTGCGCGGCATAGCCGTTGATTTCAGCCCCTGTCGCACCGTTACTCTTAGTGTTACCACTTCCGGTCGGCGCTGCGTTGTTTCCTTTCGCGCCACCGCCCGTTTTCGGTGCATTCTTACCGGAGCTTAAATCCCCCAGCAGATCGTCAACCCCTGCGGCTGCCGCAGCTTTTTCAGCGGCAGCAGCCTTTTTAGCAGCCGCTTTTTCAGCAGCGGCTTTCTTATCGGCAGCGGCCTTCTCAGCTGCAGCTTTTTTATCAGCAGCGGCTTTTTCAGCGGCGGCAGCTTTTTCTGCAGCAGCCTTCTCAGCCGCAGCGGCTTTCTTCGCAGCCTCGGCAGCCGCTTTCTTCTCTGCGTCCTGAGCGGCTTTCTTCGCGGCTTCGGCTTCAGCTTTCTTCTGTGCGTCAGCAGCGGCTTTCTTCGCGGCTTCCGCTTCGGCTTTCTTCTGGGCATCCGCAGCGGCTTTCTTCGCGGCTTCGGCCTCAGCTTTCTTCTGGGCATCGGCAGCCGCTTTCTTCGCCGCTTCTGCCGCTAATTTTGCCTGGGCATCAGCCTGCGCTTTGGCATCCGCTGCGGCTTTTGCTGCCGCCTCTTCCGCCTGCTTTTGCTGTTCCTGCGCTTTCTTCGCGGCCTCTTCGGCTTGCTTCTGCTGTTCCGCCTGCGCTTTCGCGGCTTCCTGCGCCTGCAAACGTTCTTTCTCAAGCTGCTTCAAACGCTCCTGCTCGGCGGCCTGCTTTTCACGCAGCTCTTCCGCCTGCTGTTGCGCCTGTTTTTCACGCTGCTCTTCAGCCCGTTTGGCACTCGCCTTCTGCTGTTGTTCGCGATTATAGTTTTGCACTACCGCACCGGGATCCACCATTACGGCGTCAATGGAAGACCCTCCACCGCCGCCTGCTGATGCATCAATATGCTCGTCGAACGAACTCCAGATCAGCGCTGCAAAAAGAATAACGTGCAGCACTGCGGAGACGATTATCGCTCGCTTAAGCTTGTCGTTCTGTTCGGTTGCCTTTGACACTATCGGTTCCCAAAAACTACGCGGATGATCAAATAGGTTGAGTCATTAAGCCAACTGACTTAACACCCGCACTATGTAGCAAGTTCAGCGCTTTAATAATTTCATCGTAGGGTACGTCTTTCGCGCCACCGATTAAGAAGACCGTTTTCGGATTTGACTCCAGGCGACGCTGCGCTTCGGCAATAACCTGCTCAGGTGGCAGCTGATCCATACGATCTTTCTCTACCACTACGCTGTACTGCCCTACGCCGGAAACTTCAATGATGACCGGAGGATCGTCATTGGTGCTCACCGCCTGTGATTCTGTCGCATCCGGCAGATCGACTTCCACACTCTGGGTAATGATCGGCGCTGTTGCCATGAAGATCAGCAGCAGTACCAGCAGAACGTCCAGCAGTGGCACGATATTGATTTCGGACTTGAGCTCGCGACGACCTCGTCCACGCGATCTGGCCATGGTTTACCCCTTGTTGCTCTCGGTGCTGGTAAACGCCTGACGGTGCAGAATCGCGGTGAACTCTTCCATAAAGTTGTCGTAGTTCAGTTCCAGTTTGTTCACGCGCTGGTTCAGACGGTTGTAAGCCATTACCGCCGGAATTGCCGCAAACAGACCGATAGCGGTCGCAATCAGTGCTTCAGCAATACCCGGTGCAACCATCTGCAACGTCGCCTGCTTCACCGCGCCCAGCGCGATAAAGGCGTGCATGATCCCCCACACGGTACCAAACAGACCGATATACGGGCTGATAGAACCCACGGTGCCGAGGAAAGGAATGTGCGTTTCAAGATTTTCCAGCTCGCGGTTCATGGAGATCCGCATCGCACGCGATGCCCCTTCCACGACGGCTTCCGGCGCATGATTGTTTGCCCGATGCAGACGAGCGAACTCTTTGAATCCGCTATAGAAAATTTGTTCGGAGCCGGTCAGGTTTTCACGGCGTCCCTGGCTCTCCTGATACAGGCGAGAAAGTTCAATACCCGACCAGAACTTATCTTCAAATGCTTCCGCTTCACGGCCAGCAGCATTGAGGATACGCGTTCTCTGGATAATGATGGCCCAGGATGCGATTGAAAAACCAATCAAAATCAACATGATAAGTTTAACCAGAAGGCTTGCCTTCAGGAACAAATCAAGGATATTCATGTCAGTCACTGCTTAAACTCCGCGACAATAGACTTAGGAAGCGCACGAGGCTTCATTATGGTTGGATCAACACAAACAATCAGTACTTCAGCTGAGTTCAGTACGGTGTTCTCTGCGTTGACTATCCGCTGCGTGAAAACCAGTGAGGTCCCGCGCATTGATGTAATTTCAGTTTGGACTTCGAGCATATCGTCGAGTCTGGCAGGCGCAAAATACTCAAGCGTCATCTTGCGTACCACGAAGGCAACTCGCTCAGCCAACAGCACCTGTTGACTAAAGTGATGATGGCGCAGCATCTCTGTGCGTGCCCGTTCATAAAAAGCAACGTAGCTGGCGTGGTAAACCACACCACCGGCATCGGTATCTTCGTAATAGACACGAACCGGCCATCGAAACAGCGTTGTATTCACTTTACATCCCAGTAATGCAACAAAAGTTAGAGCTTTTAAACTTCGCTACTATACGCGCGGGAAAGATGGTTTGGAATGGGGGAAAGTAAACGGAGAGTAAATTTTTATGGGCTCGGGTAAGCCCATAACGTTAACGGACATTTCTTATTCAGAAGAAGAAGAAAATCAAACCGGCGAGAAGCACCAGATCGGCAATCAGCGGGCAAAAAATTCCCTGCCAGTGAACGGCTTTCGGACGAAAGCCCACGCCGTGGATCACCCCGGCACACACTGCCCACATGATGAGGAAGCCGTGCCAAATCTCAAGCTCGCTGGTCTTTGCCGCAAAGCGCGACGGGTCCCAGAAGATACAGCCTGCCAGCAGTAATGCCATCACTAAAGAAAGCGCCCGTAACGGGCGCTTATCCATTACCGCGTAAAGCTTCGCGATAATATTCATCAGTGTTTTTCTTCACCCGCTTTGGTCGCTTCGACGTGCTCAAGCGCCAGGGCAGTGATGACACCAAATGCACAGGCAAGAAGCGTCCCTAAAATCCATGCGAAATACCACATATTCAGCTCCTTACTTAGTACATAGAGTGGGTGTTGCTTTCGATATGTTCTTTGGTGATACGACCGAACATTTTCCAGTAACACCAGATGGTGTAGGCCAGAACGATCGGAACGAACACGCAAGCAACATACGTCATCAGGTTCAGCGTCATATGGCTGGACGTTGCATCCCACATGGTCAGGCTAGCATTCAGCATGGTGCTGGATGGCATGACGAATGGGAACATGGCAATACCCGCCGTCAGGATGATGCACGCCAGCGTCAGTGAAGAGAACACGAATGCCAGAGCACCTTTCTCCAGACGAGACGTCAGCACGGTCAGCAGCGGCAGCAGCACGCCCAGAGCCGGGATCGCCCACAGCACAGGGGTAGTGTTGAAGTTCACCAGCCATGCACCAGCCTGACGCGCCACTTCTTTGGTCAGCGGGTTAGACGGTGCCGAGTGGTTAATCGCAGACGTCACCACGTAGCCATCAATACCGTACACCACCCACACGCCTGCCAGAGCGAAGCAAACCAGCGTCACCAGTGCCGCCACCTGAGCAGTAGCACGGGAACGCAGGTGCAGTTCACCCACAGTACGCATCTGCAGGTAAGTTGCGCCCTGAGTGATGATCATCGCCACGCTCACCACACCGGCCAGCAGGCCAAACGGATTCAGCAGCTGGAAGAAGTTGCCGGTGTAGTAAAGACGCATGTATTCATCGAGGTGGAACGGTACGCCCTGCAGCAGGTTACCGAATGCCACACCAATCACCAGCGGTGGAACGAAGCTACCAATGAAGATGCCCCAGTCCCACATGTTGCGCCAGCGGGTATCTTCAATCTTGGAACGGTAGTCGAAACCGACCGGACGGAAGAATAAAGAGGCCAGCACCAGAATCATCGCCACATAGAAGCCGGAGAACGCAGCCGCGTAGACCATCGGCCAGGCAGCGAACAGCGCGCCGCCTGCGGTGATCAGCCACACCTGGTTACCGTCCCAGTGAGGGGCGATGGAGTTAATCATGATTCGACGCTCGGTGTCATTACGACCGAGGAAACGGGTGAGCATCCCCACCCCCATGTCGAAACCATCCGTGACGGCGAAACCGATCAGCAGAACGCCAACCAGCAGCCACCAGATAAAACGCAATACTTCATAATCGATCATTTGATGACTCCTGTCTTAGCGTGCCGGCTGAGTAGTCGCAGTGGACTGCTCGTAGTGATAGCGACCGGTTTTCAGGCTGCTTGGGCCAAGGCGCGCGAACTTGAACATCAGGAACAGTTCAGCCACCAGGAATAGGGTGTACAGACCACAGATCAGCAGCATGGAGAAGATCAGGTCGCCTGCCGTCAGGGAAGAGTTCGCTACCGCCGTTGGCAGTACCTCACCAATCGCCCATGGCTGACGGCCATACTCCGCTACAAACCAGCCGGATTCAATCGCGATCCACGGCAGTGGAATACCGTACAGCGCGGTGCGCAGCAGCCATTTTTTCTCGCCGATGCGGTTACGAATCACGGACCAGAAGGACGCCGCAATGATCAGCAGCATGATGATGCCGCAGCCCACCATGATGCGGAATGCGAAGTACAGTGGCGCAACGCGTGGAATCGAGTCTTTGGTCGCCATCTGAATCTGTGCTTCCGTCGCATCAGAAACGTTCGGGGTATAACGTTTCAGCAACAAACCGTAGCCCAGGTCTTTCTTCACGTCGTTAAATTGATCGCGAACGGCCTGATCGGTAGAGCCGGCACGCAGCTGTTCCAGCAGCGAGTAAGCCTTCATACCGTTACGGATACGCTCTTCGTGCTGAACCATCAGCTCCTTCAGACCCGTTACCTGCTTATCGACAGAACGGGTTGCGATGATACCCAGCGCGTAAGGAATTTGGATGGCGAAGCGGTTTTCCTGCGCGTCCTGATCGGGAATACCGAACAGCGTAAAGGCAGCAGGCGCCGGTTGGGTTTCCCATTCGGCTTCGATAGCGGCCAGTTTGGTTTTCTGCACGTCACCCATTTCGTAACCGGATTCATCACCCAGAACGATAACGGAGAGGATTGCAGCCATACCGAAGCTTGCAGCGATAGCAAAGGAGCGCTTGGCAAACGCGAAGTCACGACCGCGCAGCATATAGTAGGAGCTGATACCCAACACGAACATCGCGCCGCACACGTAGCCAGATGCCACGGTGTGAACAAATTTAACCTGAGCAACCGGGTTCAGGACCAGCTCGGCAAAGCTGACCATCTCCATACGCATGGTTTCGAAGTTGAAGTCAGACGCGATCGGGTTCTGCATCCAGCCGTTCGCCACCAGGATCCACAGCGCGGACAGGTTCGAACCTAATGCCACCAGCCAGGTTACGGCCATGTGCTGGACTTTACCCAGACGGTCCCAACCGAAGAAGAACAGACCTACAAAGGTGGATTCGAGGAAGAAGGCCATCAGGCCTTCAATGGCCAGCGGCGCACCGAAGATATCCCCTACATAGTGGGAATAGTAAGACCAGTTAGTCCCGAACTGGAACTCCATGGTCAAACCGGTTGCCACGCCCAGCGCGAAGTTGATACCGAACAACTTGCCCCAGAACTTGGTCATATCTTTATAAATCTGTTTGCCGGAGAGGACGTAAACCGTTTCCATAATTGCCAGCAGGAACGCCATACCGAGCGTCAGCGGCACAAACAGGAAGTGGTACATCGCGGTCAAGGCAAACTGTAAGCGCGACAGTTCGACTACGTCTAACATTATGACTCCTTGCTCATCGCATGAAGACTCCGAGAGTGAACCCCGTCAGAAAGAGATTCACACGCATGCCCCAATACAAATTATTCGCATCCTGGTCGTCGTTATTACCCTGGAGAAGGATAAAAACGATGACGACAGGTTACAAATAGGTTAATAAAAAACTCAAATTGATCCCGCAAATATAATACGCTGCAAAACCCTTACAATAAACAGGTTTTTATTGAATCACATTTACGTTTTTCGACGGCGATCAATTTATAGCAAAATTACCACTTTTCGGCCATTTTGATCGGGGACAATTTAGCGCTTTTCGGCATCTTTTTCCAAGCATTAAACTTTGATTTAAATCAAAAACCAGTCTTGATGTTAATCATGTTTAGCTGCGGTGAGAATGGTAAAAACCATGTTAATGATATGTGCATGCAAAGATGCGATTGGTTATCGAAGACCAAAAAAAATATAAACAGAAGTGATTTTAATTAACGCGAGAGAAAAATGCCCTGTCGAAGCGGGACAAACAATAAGCGTAGCTGGGCCAGTTTATTTTTCCATTCTGTTTTTGCAACCCTTAGAAATTACATTTAATTTACTTTTATTATCCTGGAAGTTAACACCGAAGCGTGACTATTTAATGAAAAAAGGCCGCAAACTCTGCGGCCTTTTGATCGTGTCAGCGGTTTTCAGGCAAGAAGAATGCTGAAGGTTCGTGACTGTCCCGGTCTGAACGCCCCGACGATGCCCTCTTCTTCACGATTGTCTATTATCCGTTCATTCATGTCCGTTTCGCAGCACCGTTTCACGGTCGGATCCACGGATAACGTCGCGTCACATGCGCTGGACTCGGAAGGGTTGAACAGACGAAGAATGAGCTCGTCTCGATCTTCAGCCTTTTTGAGCGTACTGAGTACGCATCCCGTGGGCGAAAGCGCCAGCAGGCTGTAACTTTCCGGCGTGGTAAACGACGAGCGATTGAGCTTCATCGCGTCCCAGGGAATTTTGTTATAGCACTGCACCGGCGTTAACCACGATTTAGCCTGCTGCGCGACGCCCGCGTTTTCCGGCGTTCCACTGAAGCTGAAAAGGCTAAAGCGACAGCTTAACGAACCGCGCACCTGGGAGTCAGGAACAGGCATTTTGATTCCTGAAGGCCTACCGGGGCGCAACAGCAAATCTTCTTTGCCGAGTAACCCCACGCCGCGCAGCAGGGTCAGGGCAAAGGCTTTTTTATCCTCGCCTACTACTTCAAACTCGCGTAGTCCTTCGGTGAACAGCGCAAGCCCGTTTCGTTTTTCCTGCAGGACGGCATAGTTGAGTAAATTCCAGACGGGAACCGGCGCTTCTTTCCACCCCTCCTCCTGCCAGTTTTCCATCGCCGCGTCCTGCACCGGACGAGTGAGGGTGCCAAACTGGGTATCCGCTAACACGTCCTCTGTCATAAACGGCGTAGGGATCAGCACGCGGACGCGGTGGTCGTCAGCCTGATTATCCAGACGCACCGCCACATCAATACGCCTGCTGTGGTGGCTAAGCGTGATTTCAACCTCAGCGCCGAGAGACCCGCTTCGCTGACGCGCCGCGCGTTCGGCCAGATTAGCCGGTACCGCGATCTGATGGCGAATCACCGCCCTGCTCTGCCAGCCTTCGTGTATAACCTCGACCTGATGCTCGCCCTGCGCTGAAGTGAGTCTCCACTCTTCCCGCGAAGGCGAGTAGTCGTACTCATCGCCATCATCCGAACTCTCTTCGATTTCCAGCACCCGGTCATAAATCAGCCCGGTTTCTTTGTCGCGCAGGCGCAGCGTACCGTCGTTATTTAAATCAATCTGCCAGAAGGCGTTTTCGAGCAAGGATTCGGTGTTTATCACCGGAGAGATCACCTTCCCGGCCACGTTTGGCTCGATAAACAGCGTACGGTAGCCCATCGACGGCAGTATCTGGCTGAGCTGAATATCAAACTCCATAAACGGCTCATAATTACCGTAATGGACAATCTGCCGGTCAATGAGACCAGGGTCCAGCTCGCGCGCGCTGCGAATGAAATACGGGATTTCGTTGCCTTTATCATCCAACAGACGGAACTGGCTGGCGCGCAGTCGAATCGTGGTGTTCAACACCTCTTCACGCGGCCAGGGCATCAGGTTGAACACCACCAGTTTATCGGCGTCGCTTTGCGGCATGTTGTCGACAATCTTGCGCATATAGAAACGCACCAGGTTATCTGCCATGTCTTCAGCCAGTTCAAAACGAGAGACAATCTCACGATGCACCTTGTCGCTGCAGCAGCAGCCGATGCTGTCGTGAGCGTGGTTTTTAAGGATCTCTTTCCACATCTTCTCCAGCAGGCCGTGGTGATAATCGAAGCCCAGCGTCCATGCAAGCGTCGCCAGCGGTTCGAGGATGTTGACAATTTTGTTTTCAATACGCGCATGGGCAATTTTGATATCCATGCGCGTGGAGCCGATTGTCCGGTGCACGCGCATGTATTTCCCGTCGATAAACTCCCCTTTCAGGGTCGCCAGTTCATCGCGGCGTGCCTCAATGTGGTCAAACACCTCTTCAAAGCGGCTCATTACAAATTGACGCTGCGGATAGATTTCACGCAGCTTATCCATCACGGAGAAAATGTTCTGCTGCAGCGGCATCTGATCGTGACCGTTGGGCAGCAAAATCTCTTTGGTCACGGAGGCCTTTTCCAGAACGTCGAAATAGCTGTCGAGCCGTTTTCGCAGCCCGGCTTCGTCCTCCGGTAAGTACTTACCAATCGCGTAGCCCAGCGGCAGCACCTGCGCCGTGACTTCACTGCCGTCCTGGCTCTGCCAGAGAAATTCGGTTTTATCGGTCCCGTGTCGTTCCGAGCAGCCGCGCCAGAACATCGTCCGGGTAATGCCAAATCCGTTATAGATATGCGGAAGCTGGCCGGACATACCAAACGAATCCGGCAGATAGCCGATCTTCATCGGCTCGCCGAACGCCATACAGTCCCGGATGCCGTACATCAGGTTGCGGACAATCGACTCGCCGCTGACAATCGTGGTATCGGTCTGGGTATACCAGGGGCCGATAATCAGTTTTCCGCGCTCCACAAGCGCCTTTACCCGCGCGCGGTTTTCGGGCACGACGGCAAAATAATCTTCCAGCACCGCCGTCTGGCCATCAAGGACGTAATATTTATACTCGTCGTCCTGCTCCAGACGGGTCAGGATCTCTTCCATATTATTGACCAGAAGAATGCGCGACTCTTCAGTGGTGAAGTACCACTCACGGTCCCAGTGCATATGCGGCGTGATATGAACGCGAGATACAGCTTTCATCTTCGTTTCCTGTTTTGTGAGTTTTTACGGTATGGCGTCTTCTGTGAGGTACTTGCCCTTTTTTACCGCCTGACGTCGCCAGAGCAGCAGAACAAACGTGGAGACAGCGGTCCCCGCCAGCGCCGCGCCAAACCAGCCCGCCGCCGCAACCACACCGCCCAACCCGGCATCGTGAAGTAAAAAGAGAGAGAAAATCCCGGCCCCCGGGGTAGACAAACCGATTCCCATCGCACCGACAGCCGCGCCTGTTACCATGGAGCCGAGCACAAATGAGCCAATGACGCGAAGCGGATCTTCAATCGCCATCGGGATCGCCCCTTCGGTAATGCCCGCCAGGCCGAGCAGCCACGTTGATTTACCGGTTTCAATTTCAAACGGTTTAAACAGCTTCGGCGCCAGCATCGTCGACGCCGTGACGGTGAAGGCTGAGACCATTTTGACGGAGGCAAAGATTGCGTAAGGACCATAAACGCCGTTCGCCATCGCCCCCAGGCAAAACGCGTAAGAGGCTTTGTTGACCGGGCCACCCAAATCGAATGAGCACATAAACCCGAGGATTGCCCCCAGAAGCAGCGCATTCGCGCCGGAGAGACCGTTAAGCCAGACGGTGAGCGTGTTATTGAGCCAGGCCACCGGTTCGCCAATCACAAACAGCATCAGGCTGCCCGCGCCGAGCACGCCAATCACCGGATAGAGATAAAAGGTCAGAAAGCCGTTGTAGCGGCTACTGAGCCGGATGTGGTTTTTCACCCAGCGCATCAGATAGCCCGCGATCAGCCCACCGACAATAGCGCCAAGAAAACCGGAGCCGATCATATTGGCAGCAAGACCGGCCGCAAAGCCCGGCGTCAGCGCAGGTTTATCCGCCAGCGAATACGCGGTATAGGCCGCCAGAACAGGTACCATCAGAATGCCGAGCATGCCACCGCCAAGCTTGCGGTACATCCACAGCCACGAGTTTTCCTGGTCAAACAGGTGCTGCAGACCCAGGATTTGCGCCAGCAGTACCGACACGGCCAGCACCGTACCGCCAGCGACGATCAGCGGCACCGCAAAAGAGATACCGCTGAGAAGTGCCTGCTTGAGTTCAGTTTTAACGCTCTTTTTCGTTTCGGTATCGACATGCGCAGGACGCGCATCGGATGCAGGCTGCAGCGCCAGCGCGCGCTCAATCAGCGCTTCAGCATGGCGCAGAGGCTCCGCGACGGGCACGGAGATAGCGGGGATCCCCTGAAAACGCTCGCTCTCTTTGATCGCCACTTCTGCGGCAAAAATGCACGCTTTGGCCTCACGAAGCTGCTGCGCGGTGATGCGCCCCTCAATGCCGTTCGCCCCCTGCTTTTCGACCACCACGTTGACGCCAAGCTTGCGTCCCGCTTTTTCCAGGTACTCTGCGGCCATATAGGTATGCGCGATCCCGGCCGGACAGGCGGTCACACAGACGATTGTCGGGGCATTCAGCGCGACGGCTGTCTCTTCCGTGTCAGGGGCAGCTTCAAGCGCAGCAAGCACGTCTTCCGCCGTGGTAGCAGCCATCACGCGCGCCCTGAGATCGTCATCCGCCAGGCGAGACGTCAGCTCCGTCAGCACCTGAATATGGGTCGAACCCGCTTCTGCTGGCGGAATGGCGAGCAGAAAAACCAGCTCAACCTCTTCCGGCCCGTCCACGCCTTCCCATGCAAGCGGTTCTCGCAGAGTTGCCACGGCAAAAGCCGCCTCCTTCACGACGGCTGATTTACCGTGAGGAACGGCCAGTCCTTCACCCAGCGCGGTCGGCCCAAGCGATTCCCGATGAAACACCTCCTCCAGAAACGCATCGGCATCAGCGATTTTGCCCAGCGCCACCAGCCGCGCCGTAAGCTGACGGATTGCCTCATCCCGGCGGGTAAACTGCGCCTGAACGCAAACAGCACGCGGATCGGTCAGAGTCGTCAGGTTCATAAAGATCCTCACCTATACAGAGTTATTGTCTGGGGAGGATTCTGGCAGACCTAATAATACATTTATGTGATCACTTTCACTAAAAGCCAAATTTGTATTTTAATTGTATTATTTACAAATCATCAGTTGAATGCATAATTCCCTGAAAAGGTATTAAGCAGGCGCGATATAATGGGCAACAAACCAATGTACCGGCAGATAGCCGATGCGTTCCGCGAGAAAATCAACGCCGGGGAATTAAAACCCGGAGACGCGCTGCCGACGGAGTCCAGTCTTCAGGAGGCGTTTCGCGTCAGCCGCGTCACCGTGCGGCAGGCCCTGAAACTGCTCGCCGATGAGCAGATCATCGAAAGTATTCAGGGCAGCGGCTCTTATGTAAAAAAAGAGGAGCGCGTCAATTACGATATTTATCAGCTCACCGGCTTTTACGAAAAGCTGGCGGATCGTCATGTCGATACGCACAGTGATGTCAAAATCTTTGAAGTGGTGAAAGCCGATGCGCGGCTGGCGGCAACATTAGCGGTTGGCTTGGAAGATAAGGTCTGGCACGTTAAGCGCGTGCGTTTCATCAAGCAGAAGCCGGTGAACCTGGAGGAGACATGGATGCCGCTGGCCATGTTTCCCGACCTCACCTGGGAAGTGATGGAGAATTCGAAATATCACTACGTTGAGCAGATCAAAAAACTAGTTATCGATCGCAGCGAGCAGGAGCTGATGCCGATCATGCCGTCAGAGGAGGCGATCGCCGCGCTGTCGCTCGATCCGGCAAAGCCGATCCTGGAAAAAGTCTCCCGCGGGTTCCTGAAGGACGGACGGGTGTTTGAATACAGCCGCAACGTGTTCAATACCGACGACTACAAGTTCACTCTCGTCGCCAGACGCAGGCAATAAAAAAGGCCGCTTTACAGCGGCCAACCATGTCGAAACGGACATTTTTATACTTCATCGCTCCCCATCCGGGGAGCAGAGAGGACTTACTTAATGATGGATTTCAGTGCTTCGCCGATATCCGCCAGGCTGCGAACGGTCTTCACGCCTGCGGCTTCCAGCGCAGCAAACTTCTCATCAGCCGTACCTTTACCACCGGCGATGATCGCGCCCGCGTGGCCCATACGCTTGCCTTTCGGCGCAGTCACACCCGCGATGTAGCCGACAACAGGCTTGGTTACGTGTTCTTTGATATAAGCAGCCGCTTCTTCTTCCGCGCTACCGCCGATCTCACCGATCATCACGATCGCTTCGGTCTGCGGATCTTCCTGGAACAGCTTCAGGATGTCGATGAAGTTAGATCCCGGGATTGGGTCACCGCCGATGCCCACGCAGGTGGACTGGCCGAAGCCGTAGTCGGTGGTCTGCTTAACCGCTTCATAGGTCAGGGTACCGGAACGGGAAACGATGCCCACTTTGCCCGGCTTGTGAATGTGGCCAGGCATGATGCCGATTTTGCATTCGCCCGGAGTGATCACGCCTGGGCAGTTCGGGCCGATCATGCGCACGCCTGCTTCGTCCAGCTTCACCTTCACGGTCAGCATATCCAGGGTCGGGATGCCTTCGGTGATAGTGATGATCAGCTTGATGCCTGCGTCGATCGCTTCCAGAATGGAGTCTTTGCAGAACGGTGCCGGAACGTAGATCACGGTCGCGGTTGCGCCCGTCGCTTCTACCGCTTCACGCACGGTGTTGAACACCGGCAGGCCGAGGTGCGTGGTGCCGCCTTTACCTGGCGTTACGCCGCCAACCATCTGCGTGCCGTAGGCAATCGCCTGTTCGGAGTGGAAAGTCCCCTGGCTACCGGTGAAGCCCTGGCAGATAACCTTGGTATCTTTATTAATTAAAACTGACATTATTTCCCCTCCACTGCGGCAACAACCTGCTGAGCTGCATCCGTCAGACTTTTCGCTGCAATAATATTCAGGCCGCTGTCAGCCAGTTTTTTCGCGCCGAGTTCAGCGTTGTTACCTTCCAGACGCACAACCACCGGAACGTTAACACCCACTTCTTCTACCGCACCGATGATGCCGTCTGCAATCAGGTCGCAACGGACGATGCCGCCGAAGATGTTAACCAGTACCGCTTTAACGTTGTCGTCAGAGAGGATGATTTTGAACGCTTCGGTTACGCGCTCTTTGGTTGCGCCACCGCCCACGTCGAGGAAGTTTGCCGGCTCACCGCCGTGCAGCTTAACGATGTCCATGGTGCCCATCGCCAGGCCCGCACCGTTAACCATGCAGCCGATGTTGCCATCCAGCGCCACGTAGTTCAGCTCCCACTGAGCAGCCTGTGCTTCACGCGGATCTTCCTGAGACTGGTCGCGCATTTCGCGCAGATCCGGCTGGCGGAACAGGGCATTGCCGTCAGCGCCCAGCTTGCCGTCGAGGCAGATCAGGTCGCCCTGGGTGGTGATCACCAGCGGGTTGATCTCGATCAGCGCCAGATCGCGCTCAAGGAAGATAGTCGCCAGGCCCATGAAGATCTTGGTGAACTGCTGAACCAGCTTGCCTTCCAGACCCAGCTTGAACGCCAGCTCGCGACCCTGATAAGGCATTGGACCCGCCAGCGGATCGATAGCCACTTTGTGGATCAGGTGCGGGGTCTCTTCCGCCACTTTTTCAATTTCCACGCCGCCTTCGGTAGACGCCATGAACACCACGCGACGGGAGCTACGGTCAACCACCGCGCCCAGGTACAGCTCTTTCGCGATGTCGGTCGCCGCTTCGACCAGGATCTGGTTGACCGGCTGGCCATTCGCATCTGTTTGGTAGGTCACCAGACGCTTGCCGAGCCAATGTTCAGCAAACGCACGAATCTCTTCTTTGCTCTTAACAACCTTCACACCGCCCGCTTTACCACGGCCACCAGCGTGAACCTGACATTTAACTACCCACGGGCCGGAACCGATTTTAGATGCGGCTTCTTCTGCTTCACGCGGGGTAGTACAGGCATAACCCACCGGAGCCGGTAAGCCATACCGGGCAAACAGCTGTTTGGCCTGATATTCATGTAAGTTCATGTGTTCTATCCATCCTTCAGGGTAATCGTTATCTTCAAACCTGTAGACCGGCGCAGCGTGTGCCGGTCCACGGGGCAGGTGATGCTAAATCGTTACTAGACGTCCAGCAGCAGACGCGTTGGATCTTCCAGCAGCTCTTTAATAGCTACCAGGAAGCCCACGGACTCGCGGCCGTCGATCAGGCGGTGATCGTAAGAGAGCGCCAGGTACATCATCGGCAGGATCTCAACTTTACCGTCAACCGCCATCGGGCGATCTTTAATGGCATGCATACCCAGGATCGCGCTCTGCGGCGGGTTAATGATCGGGGTAGACATCAGCGAGCCGAATACGCCGCCGTTGGTAATGGTGAAGTTACCGCCGGTCAGATCGTCTACGGTCAGCTTGCCGTCGCGGCCTTTCACGGCCAGCTCTTTAATGTTCTTCTCGATGTCAGCCATACCCAGGGTATCCACATCACGCAGAACCGGGGTCACCAGGCCGCGTGGGGTAGAAACCGCCATGCTGACGTCGAAGTAGTTGTGGTAAACCACGTCATCGCCATCGATAGACGCGTTCACTTCCGGGTAGCGTTTCAGCGCTTCAACCACCGCCTTCACGTAGAAGGACATAAAGCCCAGACGGATACCGTGACGTTTTTCAAACGCGTCACCGTACTGCTTACGCAGATCCATGATTGGCTTCATGTTCACTTCGTTGAAGGTGGTCAGCATCGCGGTGGAGTTTTTCGCTTCCAGCAGACGCTCGGCCACGCGCTTGCGCAGGCGGGTCATTGGCACGCGTTTTTCGCTGCGGGCACCCAGCGCAGGCTGAGCTGCCGGAGCTGCCGCAGGGGCTTTCGCTTCTGCCTGAGCAGGCGCTTTCGCCAGGTGCTTGTCAATGTCTTCGCGGGTCAGACGACCGCCCACACCGGTGCCTTTGATGGCTGCCGGGTCAAGGCTGTGTTCAGCCAGCAGGCGACGGATCGCCGGGCTGAGGGCGTCGTTAGACTGTTCTTCCAGAGAAGCCTGCTGGCGCTGAGCCGGCGTAGAAGCTTTCTCTTCAGACTTCGCGCTGGACTCTTTGCCCGCGCTGTTGCCTTCACGCAGGCGCCCCAGGATCTGACGAGAGGTGACGGTGGTGCCTTCATCTTCCAGCACCGCGTCCAGAACGCCATCCGCCGAAGCCGGTACTTCCAGTACCACTTTGTCAGTTTCGATTTCTACCAGCACTTCATCGCGCTTAACGGCATCGCCTGGTTTTTTGTGCCAGGTAGCGACGGTCGCATCTGCTACGGATTCAGGCAGGTCGGGAACAAGAATATCTACGCTACTCATTATGTATCCTTTAATTAATCGACGTTCAGCGCGTCATTGACCAGATCTTGTTGCTGCTTCTGGTGAACGGACATATACCCTACCGCCGGAGAGGCGGAGGCCGGGCGACCTGCATAGCGCAGGGCTGACCCAAATGGAATCACTTCACGGAAATGATGCTGGCTGCAGTACCATGCGCCCTGGTTGAGCGGCTCTTCCTGGCACCAGACAAAATCATGTACGTGAGCGTACTGTTTCAGCACTTCCTGCATCGCCTGATGCGGGAACGGATAAAGCTGTTCGATACGCACGATGGCGACATCTTTCTGATCGTTCTTGCGGCGCTGTTCCAGCAGGTCGTAATAAACCTTACCAGAACACATTACGACACGCTTAACGGCCTGCGGATCCAGCTCGTCAATTTCACCGATGGCCGGCAGGAAGGTACCGTTCGCCAGCTCTTCCAGGCTGGAGACCGCCAGCGGATGACGCAGCAGGGATTTCGGCGACATCACCACCAGCGGACGGCGCATACCGCGCAGCGCCTGACGACGCAGCATGTGGTACACCTGAGCCGGGGTGGACGGCACGCAGACCTGCATGTTCTGCTCGGCGCAGAGCTGCAGATAACGTTCCAGACGCGCGGAGGAGTGCTCCGGACCCTGGCCTTCATAACCGTGCGGCAGGAGCATCACCAGGCCACACATGCGGCCCCACTTCTGCTCGCCGGAGGAGATGAACTGGTCGATAACGACCTGCGCACCGTTGGCGAAGTCACCGAACTGCGCTTCCCAGATGGTCAGGGTGCGCGGTTCCGCCGTGGCGTAGCCGTATTCGAATGCCAGGACCGCTTCTTCAGACAGCACGGAGTCCCAGACCTTGAACTGGCCCTGACCGTTATGCACGTGCTGCAGCGGAGTGTAGGTTGAACCGTTAGACTGGTTGTGAACCACTGCGTGACGGTGGAAGAAGGTCCCACGGCCCGCATCTTCACCGGACAGACGAACAGGGATCCCTTCGTCAACCAGCGTTGCGTAGGCCAGCGTTTCCGCCCCGCCCCAGTCGAACAGCTTCTCGCCTGCCGCCATGGACTGACGGTCGGCGTAGATTTTCGCCACGCGAGACTGCATCTCGATAGCGTCCGGCACGGTGCTGATGCGTTTAGCCAGCTCCTGCAGGCGCTTCATCTCAACCTTGTTCGGGTAGCTCTCATCCCACTCGTGGTTGAGGTACGGCGACCAGGTAAAGGAGTGCATGTTCATCGGACGCAGCTCTTTCACCACGCATTCACCCGCGTCCAGCGCGTCGCGGTAGAGGTTGACCATTTCGGTCGCATCTTCCAGCGTCGCCACCTTGTCGCTTTCCAGCTTGTCAGCATAGATTTTGCGCGGGGTCGGGTGTTTTTTGATTTTCTGGTACATCAGCGGCTGGGTTGCACTTGGCTCATCCGCTTCGTTGTGGCCGTGACGGCGGTAGCAGAAGAGGTCAATGAACACATCGCGCTTAAAGGTATTACGGAAGTCCAGCGCCAGACGGGTCACGAAAGCCACGGCTTCCGGGTCATCCGCATTAACGTGGAAGATCGGCGCCTGGACCATCTTACCGATGTCGGTGCAGTACGGGGTAGAACGGGCATCCAGCGGGTTAGAGGTGGTGAAGCCCACCTGATTGTTGATCACGATGCGAACGGTACCGCCCACTTCATAACCACGCGCTTTCGACATGTTCAGGGTTTCCTGAACCACGCCCTGCCCTGTGACCGCCGCATCACCGTGGATGGTGATTGGCAGCACTTTATTGCTGCTCGGCTCGTCCAGACGATCCAGACGCGCGCGCACGGAACCGATAACCACCGGGCTGACGATTTCCAGGTGTGACGGGTTAAACGCCAGCGCCAGGTGAACCAGACCGCCTTCGGTTTCGATATCTGACGAGAAGCCCATGTGGTACTTCACGTCGCCGGTGCCGAGGTGTTCTTTATGTTTTCCCGCGAATTCGTCGAACAGGTCCTGCGGTTTTTTACCCAGCACGTTGACCAGCACGTTCAGACGACCACGGTGCGCCATGCCGAGCACCACTTCACGGGTGCCGCTCTTGCCTGCGTGGCGAATCAGCTCTTTCAGCATCGGCACCAGCGCGTCGCCGCCTTCCAGCGAGAAGCGTTTTGCGCCCGGGAACTTCGCGCCCAGATAGCGCTCAAGCCCTTCCGCTGCGGTCAGTTCACTGAGGAAGCGTTTCTTCTCGTCGGCCGAGAAGGTCGCGTGGCCCGCTACGGATTCGATGCGCTGCTGGATCCAGCGTTTCTCTTCGGTAGAGGTAATGTGCATATATTCCGCGCCGATGGAGCCGCAGTAGGTTTGCTTGAGCGCGTCAATCAGATCGCCCAGCTTCATCGTGTCTTTGCCGATGGCAAAGGAACCTACGTTAAAGCTTTCCTGGAAATCGGCCTCGGTCAGATCGTGATACGCCGGATCGAGATCGGCCACACGTTCCTGCTGCCACAGTCCCAGCGGATCGAGATTCGCATGCTGGTGACCGCGGAAGCGATAAGCGTTGATAAGCTGCAGGACTTTAACCTGCTTCGCATTGGTGTCAGGGTCGGAAATCGCAGAAGAGTAACGTGAGGCATCCTTCGCCAGACGACGGAAATAATCACGTGTTTTGGAATGGAATTGATCCGGTTTGACCCCTGTACCAGGCAACTGCTGGAACATGGAACGCCAGTTTGCGTCCACTGAGTCAGGATCGGTTAAGAAGTCTTCATAGAGCTGTTCTATCCAGCTCTGGTTGGCACCAGAGAGGTAAGAAGAGTCCAGCCAGGCTTTCATTGCGCCGTTCTGCATCGTGATCCCTTAAGCATTTTTATGCTTACTTTCGCCGTAGAAACTACCACGCACACCGCGTGTACGTGCCGGGGTTCACCTGCGAGCTCTTTTCATTTGGCCCGCGAAGGAACCTTTAGAAACTGTCTAGACTTCAGGGCAGTTTTTAAAGGTTTCTGCAATTTATTCCCTCTCCCTTTGGGAGAGGGTTAGGGTGAGAGGAACAGCGCTCCCCTCTCACTACTTACGCACTGCGCTGCAGCAGCATCGACTTAATATGGCCGATGGCGCGCGTCGGGTTCAGCCCCTTCGGACACACACTGACGCAGTTCATGATGCTATGGCAGCGGAATACGCTGAAAGCGTCACTTAATCCTTCCAGACGGCTGTCGGTTTCGGTGTCGCGGCTGTCGATCAGGAAGCGATAGGCAGCCAGCAGACCCGCAGGGCCGATAAACTTGTCCGGGTTCCACCAGAACGACGGGCAGGACGTTGAACAGCATGCGCAGAGAATACACTCGTACAGACCATCGAGTTTTTCACGCTGCTCAGGAGACTGTAAGTGCTCACGAGCGGGTGGATTTTGCCCATTATTCAATAAGTAAGGCTTAATCTTCTCATATTGTGCATAGAATTGCCCCATGTCTACCACCAAATCACGCACGACCGGCAGGCCTGGCAGAGGACGGATAACAATTTTTTGACCAGGACGCTGCAGCGCTGAAATTGGCGTGATGCAGGCCAGGCCGTTTTTGCCGTTCATGTTCACACCGTCAGAGCCACATACCCCTTCACGGCAGGAGCGGCGGAACGACAGCGTAGGATCTTTCTCTTTCAGCTGGATTAAGGCATCCAGCAGCATCATGTCACGACCTTCTTCCGCTTCGAGGGTGTAGTCCTGCATGCGCGGAGCGTCATCAACATCCGGGTTATAACGATAAACTGAGAATTCGAGTTTCATTATCCTGTCTCCGCATTAGTAAGTACGAATCTTCGGCGGGAACGCCGGACGCAGTTTCGGTTCCATGTTGACGTTACGACGCGTCATGGTTTCCGACTCTGGCAGATACAGGGAATGGCACAGCCAGTTTTCATCGTCACGATCCGGGAAGTCGAAGCGGCTATGGGCGCCACGGCTTTCGGTACGGAAGTTTGCCGACATGGCGGTTGCGAATGCGGTTTCCATCAGGTTATCCAGCTCCAGGCACTCAACGCGCTGGGTGTTGAACTCGCTGGAGGTGTCGTCCAGACGGGCATTTTTCAGACGCTCGCGGATCGCCTTCAACTGCTCAAGGCCTTTGGCCATCGCATCGCCTTCGCGGAATACCGAGAAGTTGTGCTGCATGCACTCCTGCAGCGCTTTACGAATTTCCACCGGATCTTCGCCGTTACGGTTACCGTTCCAGCGGTTGAGGCGTTCAAGAGAGGCGTCGATTTCGTCGTCGGTTGCATCACGCAGCGCGCCCTGCTCGGCAATGGACTCCTGCAGATGCAGACCCACCGCACGACCAAATACCACCAGGTCCAGCAGCGAGTTGCCGCCCAGACGGTTGGCGCCGTGTACGGATACGCAGGCGATTTCGCCTACCGCGAACAGGCCAGGAATGACCACGTCTTCGCCCTGCTCGTTCACGGTCAGCGCCTGACCGGTCACTTTGGTCGGAATACCGCCCATCATATAGTGGCAGGTTGGGATAACCGGGATCGGCTCTTTCACCGGATCGACGTGCGCGAAGGTACGGGACAGTTCCAGGATGCCCGGCAGACGGGATTCCAGCACTTCTTTACCCAGATGGTCGAGCTTCAGCTTCGCGTGTGGACCCCATGGGCCATCGCAGCCGCGGCCTTCACGGATTTCGATCATGATGGAACGCGCCACCACGTCACGACCCGCCAGGTCTTTCGCATTCGGGGCATAACGCTCCATGAAGCGCTCGCCGTGTTTGTTCAGCAGGTAGCCACCTTCACCGCGGCAGCCTTCGGTGACCAGCACGCCCGCACCGGCGATACCGGTTGGGTGGAACTGCCACATCTCCATGTCCTGCACCGGTACGCCGGCGCGAATAGCCATACCGACGCCGTCACCGGTGTTGATGTGGGCGTTGGTGGTGGATTGGTAAATACGGCCTGCACCGCCGGTCGCCAGCACGGTCGCGCGGGCTTTGAAGTAAACCACTTCACCGGTTTCGATGCACAGCGCGGTACAGCCAACAATTGCGCCATCGGCGTTTTTCACCAGATCCAGCGCATACCACTCGGAGAAGATGGTGGTATGGTTTTTCAGGTTCTGCTGATACAGGGTGTGCAGCAGCGCGTGACCAGTACGGTCAGCCGCCGCCGCGGTGCGTGCCGCCTGCTCGCCGCCGAAGTTTTTCGACTGGCCGCCAAACGGACGCTGATAGATGGTGCCATTTTCCAGACGGGAGAACGGCAGACCCATGTGATCCAGCTCCAGAATCGCTTCCGGGCCGGTTTTACACATATATTCGATGGCATCCTGGTCGCCGATGTAATCGGAACCTTTTACCGTGTCGTACATGTGCCATTCCCAGTTATCTTCATGGGAGTTACCCAGCGCAACGGTAATACCGCCCTGCGCGGACACAGTGTGGGAACGGGTCGGGAATACTTTAGAGAGCAGCGCACAGGTCTGGCCGCTCTGGGAAATTTGCAGTGCGGCGCGCATACCTGCGCCACCCGCACCAATCACAACAGCATCAAATTCTCTGACTGGCAGTTTCATTACACACCCCACACCACAACAAATCCATAAATGACGTAAACCAGCAGCGCAACAACAATAATCAGTTGCAGCGGAAGGCGAATCGCCAGCGGTTTAACGTAATCGGTCAACACCTGCCACATGCCGATCCAGGCATGGATAAGGATGGAGAACAGGGCCAGCAGGGTGAACACTTTGGTGAAGGCCGATCCGAAGAAACCACTCCAGATTTCCCACGTCAGCGTGCCGCTGGTCGCGAAGAAACCGATCATATAGATGATGTAAAGCGTGAGGACGATGGCGGTAGCGCGGACCAGAATGAAGTCATGTACGCCGTTGCGTCCTAATGCGGAGGCGTTGCTTACCATACGAGAACTCCTGCGAGAAGTGAAAGCACGACAGTGATCACAAATGAAATGTTCGCGGTACGTTTCCCGGCCTCGAACGTCTCTTCCAGATAGCCAAAGTCCATCAGCATGTGGCGTACGCCGCCAACAACGTGATAGGCCAGCGCGGTGAGAATGCCCCACATGATAAATTTCACGAAGAAGCTATTCATGATGGCCGAGGCCTGGAGGAATCCTTCAGGGGAAGAGAGGCTGGTGCCCAGTAACCACAGCAAAATACCGACCGCCACAAACGTAATCACACCAGAAACACGGTGCAGAATGGACGCTATTGCTGTTACGGGGAACCGGATCGTTTTGAGATCCAGATTGACAGGTCTTTGTTTTTTCACATTTCTTATCATGAATAACGCCCACATGCTGTTCTTATTGTTTCCTTCCTCCGGACTGCGATGCGGGTCAAGCAGCGTTCCTTTTCTATAACTGCGCGTCATGCAAAACATTGCTTCCAAATGCTAAAACGACACGTTACAACGCTGGGTGGCTCGGGATTGCAGGGTGTTCCGGAGACCTGGCGGCAGTATAGGCCGTTCACAAAATCATTACAATTAACCTACATACAGTTTGTTGGGTTTTCTCTGGAACAGTGATCAGGGTCACGATAACAACATCTTTTTAATTTTTAATCATCTGATTTGACAAATGTTAAACAATATTGTTACAAACGTCATCAGAAAAGGCATATAATGCGCAAAAGTTATGAGGTCTCTCTTTCACCTGACAAATAGTTATGTAACAGTGTGATGGTATTGACCGAAGTTATCAGGACAGTTATTAGTGATATACAGGTTTGAATAATTCGGACTGCAAAAACGCTGATTTGCTGTTGTTTCACTGATATTTCATTCGTTTACCTGCAAGGCGCCATAGCTCTGTACCCTGGTTACTCCTCGTGAGCTGAGCGGTAAGCCAAATAACAATCTGGTAACGGTGATTAACAGCTGAAGGCAAATCCGGTAAAAGCAGTCTTAAGCATAAGGCGCTAAGGAGACCGTAAATGGCTGATACAAAGGCAAAACTCACCCTAAATGGTGATGATGCTATTGAACTGGATGTGCTAAAAGGCACGCTCGGTCAGGATGTTATTGATATCCGTACGCTGGGTTCCAAAGGAGTATTTACCTTTGACCCTGGATTTACCTCTACCGCATCTTGCGAATCCAAAATCACCTACATTGACGGTGACGAAGGTATCCTGCTCCATCGCGGCTTCCCCATCGATCAGTTAGCCACCGAATCCAACTACCTGGAAGTGTGCTACATCCTGCTGAACGGCGAAAAGCCGACGCAGGCACAGTACGATGAATTCAAAACCACCGTCACCCGTCACACCATGATCCATGAGCAGATTACCCGTCTGTTCCATGCGTTCCGTCGTGACTCTCACCCAATGGCGGTGATGTGCGGGATTACCGGTGCGCTGGCGGCGTTCTACCACGACTCACTTGACGTGAATAACCCGCGTCACCGTGATATCGCGGCGTTCCGCCTGCTGTCCAAAATGCCGACCATGGCGGCGATGTGCTACAAATACTCCATCGGCCAGCCGTTTGTGTACCCACGTAACGACCTCTCCTACGCCGGCAACTTCCTGCGCATGATGTTCTCCACGCCGTGCGAAGAGTATGAAGTAAATCCGGTGCTGGAACGCGCGATGGACCGTATTTTGATCCTGCACGCTGACCACGAGCAGAACGCCTCTACCTCTACTGTCCGTACCGCAGGCTCTTCAGGCGCGAACCCGTTCGCCTGTATCGCTGCGGGCATCGCCTCCCTGTGGGGACCGGCGCACGGCGGCGCGAACGAAGCGGCGCTGAAGATGCTGGAAGAGATCAGCACCGTTGAGCACATTCCAGAGTTCGTGCGTCGTGCGAAAGACAAGAATGACTCCTTCCGCCTGATGGGCTTCGGTCATCGTGTTTACAAAAACTACGACCCGCGCGCAACCGTTATGCGTGAGACCTGCCACGAAGTGCTGAAAGAGCTGGGCACCAAAGACGATCTGCTGGAAGTGGCGATGGAGCTGGAACACATCGCGCTGAACGACCCGTACTTCATCGAGAAGAAACTCTACCCGAACGTCGATTTCTACTCTGGCATTATTCTGAAAGCGATGGGCATTCCGTCTTCCATGTTCACCGTGATCTTCGCCATGGCGCGTACCGTGGGCTGGATTGCGCACTGGAACGAAATGCACAGCGAAGGCATGAAAATCGCTCGTCCTCGTCAGCTGTACACCGGCTACGAGCAGCGTGATTTTAAGTCTGACCTGAAGCGCTAAAAAACGTTGGGTGCGGCCTGATGCCCTCCCCCACAGGGAGAGGGTGAAAACATTAAAAACGGCAACTTTCGTTGCCGTTTTGCTTTTACCTCCGCCACCCGGCTTTTTTACATCTGGCACCGAGGGCACCAGTAAAACGGTCTGGAAGAGATCGTAGCCTTCTCAATCAACCCACCACAACGCTCGCACTTTTTCCCCGCCCGATGGAATACCTTAAAGCGGAACAGTGCCCCATGATGTTTGTTCTCATCCACCAGGCCGCGCGTGTTGTACGACAGCCGCGGAATGTCCAGCAGCGCGTGCGACAGCGCGTCCAGCTGTTCCTCGCTAAGCTGAGAGGCCTTGCGCTGCGGCGCCAGCCCCACTTGCCAAAGGATTTCCACCCGCAGATAGTTGCCTAATCCCGCAAGAAAAGCCTGATCGAGCAACAATCCGGAAAACTGGCGGTTGCGGAATTTGGGCGATAACAGTCGGGCCTTCACATCGCTCGCCGTCAGGCGCATGTCCAGCACATCCGGCCCGACGCGCTGTAAGAACGGATGCGTCAGCAGCTGCTCCGGCGTTAACATTTCGATATCAGAGGCACTGTAGAGCAGGATCGCCTTATCCGCCGTTTGTAACCGGACGCGCAGCACGCGCGTCGTTTGCGGCTGCTCGTCCGCATCGACGACGCGCCACACACCGTAGAGCTGGTTATGGCTATATAACGTCAGGTTATGGGAAAAATGCGTGAGCAACGCTTTGCCGCGCGTTTCAATATGGGTCACCGTCTGTCCCACCAGCTCTGTTTCAAACGGCTTAAGTTGAGGAAAGGCAAACCAGACATCGGTCAGGGGTTTGCCCTTTATCGCCGCCTCCAGGCTATCCGCCGCGCGGCGGATCTCCGGACCTTCAGGCATGTCATTGTCCTTTTATAATCAATCTGCGCTGACGAGAATGCCCTCTTCAGAGAACGCCGCCCGCAGGCGTCGCGCAAACTGGAGCGCATGCTCCCCGTCGCCGTGTAAACACACCGTATCGGCCTGAACATTTGCGGATGTTCCATCCACGGCGGTCACCCGCCCGAAGCGCACCATCGCCAGCGTCTGCGCCAGCGCTTTATTTTCGTCAGTGATCAGCGCACCGGCCTGCGTGCGCGGCACCAGGCTGCCGTCCGGCATGTATCCCCGATCGGCAAAGACTTCCTGCCGCGTCGTCAGCCCCAGCCGTTCTCCGGCACGAATAAGCTCGCTACCCGCCAGGCCAACCAGAATCAGCTGCGGATTGCAGTCCCGCACCGCGCGGGCAATCGCCTCCGCCAGCGCCGGATCTTTCGCTGCCTGGTTATAGAGCATGCCGTGCGGTTTGACGTGACGCAGCACGCCATGCTCAGCGCGCACTATCGCCTCCAGCGCGCCGATCTGGTAGAGCACCTGAGCGTAGACCGTCTCAGGGGGCAGATCCATCGCCGTACGGCCAAAGTTGTCCCGGTCCGGGAAGCTCGGGTGAGCGCCAATCGCCACGCCGTTTTTAATGGCATTACGCACGCTCTCCAGCATGGTTTGCGCATCGCCCGCGTGAAAACCGCAGGCGATGTTGACCGAGGAGACCAGGGTCATCAGTTCCGCATCGGCGCTGCTGCCCTCCCCCAGATCGGCGTTTAAATCAATCTTTAGCATCAAGCCTCCACGCCAGCTGTTCGAGATAGCGCTGCCGATCCTGCCGCGCCTTTAGCGCATCCTCCAGCGTACACTGCACGAAATGAATCGGCTGACCGAGGGGGATTTGCGCCAGATGGTAGCGATCCGCTTCAATAATGCAGGCAATACGCGGATAGCCGCCGGTAGTTTGCGCGTCGTTCATCAGTACGATGGGCTGCCCGTTGCCCGGCACCTGAATAACCCCCGGCAGCAGCCCGTGGGAAAGCAGCTCCCGGTCAGTCGTGCGGGTCAGCGGCTGCCCCTGAAGCCGGTAACCCATACGGTTACTCTGCGGGCTGATTTTCCACGGCGAACGCCAGAAAGACTCTTTCGAGGCTTCATCAAACTCCTGATATTCCGGTCCCGGCAAGGCGCGGATCACGTTCCCCCAGAGCAGCTGCTTCACGCCCTGCGTGGTGGTGAAATGGCGCGCTGATGGCTTAATCGCAAGACGATCGCCGTCGCGCAGCAGCCGTCCTTCATGGCCGCCCATTCCCGCTTTCTGGTCGGTGCTGGACGACCCCAACACCTCCGGCACGTCGATGCCCCCCGCCACGGCAAGATAGCTGCGCACGCCGTGCAGAGGACGCTTAAGCGTCAGACGCTGCCCGGCTTTCGCCCGCAATCGCCAGCCGGTCCACACCGCTTTGCCGTCCAGCGTCGCGTCACAGCCCGCGCCGGTTAAGGCGAACCAGGTCTCCTCACCAAATTCAATAACGCACTGACCCAGCGTAATTTCTAACGCCGCCGTGCTGCCCGCGTTGCCTACCAGCAGGTTGGCAATCTCCAGCGAAGGACGATCGAGCGCACCGCAGTAGCTCACGCCGGACTGGCGCATGCCAAAGCGTCCGGCATCCTGAACGGAGGTATAAAGCCCCGCGCGAATAAGCGTTAACATACCCCCTCCTTCTGCGGGATAAAGCGCAGGGTATCACCCGGACGCAGGAGTATTGGCGCGTCATGGCCGGGTTCAAATAACGGCGTGGATGTGTGCCCGATAAGCTGCCAGCCGCCCGGTGAAGTAAGCGGATAAATTCCGGTTTGTTCACCGCCAATCGCCACCGTTCCTGCGGGAACGCTCAGGCGCGGCTCAGCCCGACGCGGGGTATGCAGCCGGGGAGATAATCCGCCCAGATACGGAAAGCCCGGCTGAAAACCCAGAAACCAGACGACGTAATCCACCGAGCTGTGCAGCTCCACAACCTGCTTTGCTGTTAATCCACAGTGTTCGGCCACCACGCCAAGGTCAGGGCCACCTTTGCCGCCATAGACAACCGGGATCTCAATCGCCCGCGATTCTGGCTCCAGCGCCTCGCTCTCTTCCCACCAGCGCTGCAGACGCTCAATGGCATCCAGCGCCCCGGTGTGCGGATCGCGCAGCACCACGGTGATATTATTCATACCCGGAATAGCTTCAACCACGCCGGGTAGCTCGGGCAGTCGCTGAGCCAGGCGCCAGATACGCTTTTGCGTGGCAAGCGTCACGGGAGGCTCAAGCTCCAGAACTACCGCGGTTTCACCCAGAAGATAACAACGCGCTCGCTGCACTTAACTACCTCTCATCAGGCCGGATTAGGGATATCAATAAAGGTCACATCCAGATCGGTATTTTCCGTCAGCCACTCGGTGAGGGCGCGAATACCGCCGCGCTCGGTAGCGTGGTGGCCTGCCGCGTAAAAATGCAGCCCCTGCTCGCGGGCAGAGTGAACCGTCTGCTCGGAGACTTCGCCGGTAATAAACGCATCAACACCAAAGCGCGCGGCGCTGTCGATAAAGCCCTGGCCGCCGCCGGTGCACCACGCCACGCGCTTCACGGTATCCGGCCCGGTATCTCCGCACCACAGCGGACGACGCCCCAGCCGCGCTTCGATCCACGATGCCAGCTCCAGCCCCGGTACCGGCATCGACAGTTCGCCCCACGGCACCAGCGGCTCGATTTCACCCATCACGGTAATCCCCAACAGTTGCGCCAGCTGAACGTTATTTCCCAGTTCAGGATGCGCATCCAGCGGCAAATGGTAACCGTACAGGTTGATATCATTCGACAGCAGCGTTTTGAGGCGGTTGCGCTTCATGCCGCGGATAATCGGCGATTCGTTTTTCCAGAAGTAACCGTGATGGACAATCACCGCGTCGGCTTCCTGACGCACCGCCTCATCCAGCAGCGCCTGGCTTGCCGTCACGCCGGTGATGATTTTCTGCACCGTTTCGCGCCCTTCGACCTGCAGGCCATTCGGGCCATAGTCGCTAAAGGAGGCGGTATTAAGTTTTTCGTTAATCAGGCGTTCCAGTTCACTGTTTTTCATCATCATTCTCTCAAACTTTTCGTGCGGCTTCGTACGCCGCCAGCGTGGCGACGCGCGCCTGTTTATGGTCGACAATCGGGCGGGGATAATCGAGCTTTACGCCCTGTTTATCCGCCCATGCCCACGGGTCATGGATCGCTTTTTCAGGAACGTTCCTGAGCGCGGGCAACCAGCGGCGAATAAAGTCGCCGTTGGCATCAAATTTTTGCCCCTGAGTGGTCGGATTAAAAATCCTGAAATAGGGAGCCGCATCGGTGCCGGTAGAGGCCGCCCACTGCCAGCCACCGTTATTCGCTGCCAGATCGCCATCGATCAGCTGAGAAATAAAATAGCGCTCTCCGATTCGCCAGTCGATAAGCAGATCTTTCACCAGGAAGCTCGCGGTAATCATTCGCAGACGATTGTGCATCCACCCGGTTTCATTTAGCTGGCGCATAGCGGCGTCCACAATCGGATAGCCCGTCTCCCCTTTTTGCCAGGCCTGTAAAAGTACCTCATCGTGCTGCCATTTTACGCTGTCGGTCCACGGAATGAACGGACGATGCTTACAGAGATTGGGGTGGTACGTCATCAGATGGCGGTAGAATTCACGCCAGATAAGTTCGTTCAGCCACACCGAGCCCGCACCACCGTCCAGCGCCTGCGGCTGTTCGGCCAGAAGACGATGCAAACACTGGCGAGGAGAGAGCACGCCCAGCGCCAGGCAGGCCGATAACCGGCTTGTCCCTTCAATTGCCGGGAAATCCCTGCGCGCGTCGTATTCTCCCGCGCCCTGCTTGCAAAACTGGCGCAGCTTCGCAATAGCGGCCTTCTCACTGGCAGGGAACAGAAGTTCATCAAATGCCCGTTGGGGATAGTTGAACGTTAATTCGGGGAGATCGGTTATAGCCTCTCCTCTGGCGGCGGGCGCGGGTACGCACTCCGGCAGCGCCTCTTTCAGGCGCTTAACAAAAGCATTTTTAAACGGCGTAAACACTTTATACATTTCGTGACCGCCGGTCATAACGCTGCCCGGTGCCAGCATCACGCTGTCATCAAATCCCTCACATACCACCTCTCCCAGCATTTTCTCCAGCTGGCGGTCCCGTTGTTGTTCGTTCAGTTCGTACTGGTAGTTATAAAAAAGATGCGTGACGCCGTTCTGCTGGCATATCTCCTGCAGCATATGAAGCTGCGCGGTAAAATCGCTGACCTCTTTGTAGATCAGCGGAATGCCTTTCTCGGCAAGCGCGTGCTGCAGTTCGTTCAGGTGTGATTTGAGGTAAGCCGCCTGCCGCGGAGCCATATCATGCTGCTGCCACTGCTCAGGCGTGGCGATAAATAGCGCCAGTACGCTGGCGTCATCAGAGCGGCAGGCTGCCGCGAGAGCGATGTTGTCATGTACGCGCAAATCCGCGCGAAACCAAACCAGATGGGTGGGCATAAAACTCCAGGCTATTGTCCATTATGTCCATAAGGGCATGCCGTACAAGGAAAAAGCATGCATTGAACTACTTTGCCATGAAGTGTAGACGGGATGAAATAAAAAAGGCCGCCCGGGGCGGCCTTAACGCTACTTGTCCTGCGCTATCGTGGTTAAAGCGACAAACGCATTAGGTTCATCACTCTTTACAACGAGTACGCTGGCGACAATGAACGCGATGCATATATAGCGTTTCACTATGCGGTCCCTGCTGCTAACCGCTCCACCGTTCACCACCGGTGATAAGTCGGTGGACACAAGCCCGGGTAGGCGGGCTGCTTTACGGCTGAAAATACACCTTTCCCAGGACCGATGCCCATTTGCGAGATGGCGGAAAGGGACGCAGCATCATAATTACTATCCGCTGCAAAGGTAAGATACCCGAATAAAATTAGGAATTTATAAAGGCTTCGAGGGATTGCCATCTTCTTACAGAAGGGTATGATAAAAATCCCGGGTAGGGGCTGCAAGACCACCCAACGGACCGCGAATCCCGAGGGACAAAAAAACCGCCATATTGCTATTGGCGGTTTTTTTATAGCTACGCGTCAGCGTTGTATCAATAGAAATCGCAGGTCGCTTTCTCCGCCTGATCCATCCACACCGGCTTCTCGCTGGTTTTCGCCCAGACGCGGTGCAGATAGCTATAAAAACGCGCGCGATCTTTCCAGAACAGCATCACCGGCAGGGCCAGCACGCCAGCCACTACGGCGAAAGTGCGACGCATGAACACGATATGAGCCGGATACTCTTTATAAAGATCCATATTTTTCTCCCCTGTAGTTGGCCGGAAACCTTCTCCGGAAAATGTGAAATCTGTGACCTGGATAAAATAATATCGCTTTGCGTGTAATTTTACTACTCATCCGACCACTTATTTTTATTCATTTAGCGAATATTTACATTCGCGCCGTAATTAAGTTACAAAAAAGTTAATGATTTACTTATCAATAGTTAAATTATGGTCTTTCCATTTTTATACTTTTTTTACACCCACCCTTCTGATTTTTGCGAAATCTTTGCGCCATAAATCCTACCGTTAGCACAACAACAAAAGTCACCCGGAGGTGGATTGTGAGTGCAGGTCTTATTGCCGGCATCGTGCTGGTGTTCCTGTTATTGGGTTATCTGGTCTATGCCCTGATTAACGCGGAGGCATTCTGATGGCTGCTCAGGCGTTTTTGCTTATTGCCAGCTTCTTAGTGGTATTGTTCGTTCTGGCAAGGCCGCTGGGAACGGGACTGGCGCGATTGATCAACAACGTCCCCCTGCCCGGCACGGGAAGCGTTGAAAAAGGGATCTGGCGCGTGCTGGGAATCGACGATCGGGAGATGAACTGGCGTGAATATCTGTTCGCTATTCTGCTGCTGAATATCGTTGGGCTTTTTGCACTTTTTGCCATGCTGATGCTGCAGGGTAGCCTGCCGCTGAATCCGCAAGAGTTACCGGGCCTGTCCTGGCACCTGGCGCTGAATACGGCAGTCAGTTTTGTTACCAACACCAACTGGCAGTCCTATGCCGGTGAAACCACGCTCAGCTACTTCAGCCAGATGGTCGGGTTAACCGTGCAGAACTTCCTCTCTGCCGCCAGCGGTATCGCAGTAATTTTCGCGCTGACGCGCGCGTTTGCACGTCAGAAAATCGGTACCCTGGGTAACGCCTGGGTGGATTTGACGCGCATTACGCTGTGGATCCTGCTGCCGATTGCGCTGCTCATCGCGCTGTTCTTTATTCAGCAGGGCACCCTGCAAAACCTGCTGCCTTACGCGCCTTATACCTCGCTTGAAGGAGCAAAACAGATCCTGCCGATGGGGCCAGTGGCGTCGCAGGAAGCCATCAAGATGCTCGGCACCAACGGCGGCGGATTCTTCAACGCCAACTCGTCGCATCCGTTTGAAAACCCTACCGCCCTGACCAATTTTGTGCAGATGCTGGCGATCTTCCTGATCCCCGCCGCGCTCTGTTTCGCCTTTGGTGATGTGGTCAACGATCGCCGTCAGGGCCGCACACTGCTCTGGACCATGTCGCTGATCTTCGTGGTCTGCGTGGCGCTGGTGATGTGGGCTGAATGGAGCGGCAACCCCCATTTCATGCAGCTGGGGGCTGACAGCAATATCAACATGGAAGGTAAAGAGAGCCGCTTTGGCATTCTCGCCAGCAGCCTTTATGCAGTCGTCACCACAGCAGCCTCGTGCGGGGCGGTGAACGCCATGCATGACTCTTTCACCGCGCTGGGCGGCATGATCCCGATGTGGCTGATGCAGATCGGCGAGGTGGTGTTTGGCGGCGTGGGCTCCGGTCTTTACGGCATGCTCCTGTTCGTGCTGCTGGCGGTGTTTATTGCCGGTTTGATGATTGGCCGCACCCCGGAATACCTCGGTAAAAAAATCGACGTTCGCGAGATGAAATTAACCGCGCTGGCGATTCTGGTCACCCCGGCGCTTGTGCTGCTCGGCACCGCGCTGGCCCTGATGACCGAGGCCGGACGCAGCGGCATCTTTAACCCGGGCATTCACGGCTTTAGCGAAGTGCTGTATGCCGTCTCCTCGGCCGCCAACAACAACGGTAGCGCCTTTGCAGGCTTAAGCGCCAACTCTCCGTTCTGGAACTGTCTGCTGGCGTTCTGCATGTTCGTGGGCCGCTTCGGGATCATTGTGCCGGTTATGGCGATTGCCGGATCGCTGGTGAATAAAAAAATCCAACCGACCACCACCGGGACGTTACCGACCCACGGCGCGCTGTTTATCGGCCTGCTGACGGGCACCGTGTTGCTGGTCGGCGCCCTGACCTTTATCCCCGCCCTCGCGTTAGGCCCGGTCGCGGAAACTCTCTCTTTACGCTGATTTTGCGGAGTATTTGTCATGAGTCGTAAACAACTGGCCCTGCTCGAACCGACGTTAGTTCGTCAGGCGCTTATGGATGCGGTCAAAAAGCTGAGCCCGCGCGTGCAATGGCACAACCCGGTGATGTTTATCGTCTGGGCCGGCAGCGTCCTGACCACCGTACTGGCGATTGCCATGGGGACGGGTCACATGCCGGGAAACGCGATGTTTACCGGGGCCATCAGCCTGTGGCTGTGGTTTACCGTGCTATTCGCCAACTTTGCCGAAGCGCTGGCGGAAGGCCGGAGTAAAGCGCAGGCCAACAGCCTGAAAGGGGTGAAAAAAACGGCGTTTGCGCGGAAATTACGTGAACCGAAATACGGCGCGCAGATGGACCACGTTCCGGCGGATGAACTACGTAAAGGTGATGTGGTGCTGGTGGAAGCTGGCGACATCATCCCGTGCGACGGAGAAGTCATCGCAGGGGGCGCATCGGTAGATGAAAGCGCCATTACCGGGGAATCCGCACCTGTGATCCGTGAATCCGGCGGTGATTTTGCCTCCGTAACGGGTGGGACGCGCATTCTTTCCGACTGGCTGGTGATCCAGTGCAGCGTCAACCCGGGCGAAACCTTCCTCGACCGGATGATCGCCATGGTGGAAGGCGCTCAACGCCGTAAAACACCGAACGAAATTGCCCTGACCATCCTGCTGGTCGCCCTGACCATTGTCTTCCTGCTGGCAACCGCGACGCTGTGGCCGTTCTCCACCTATGGCGGTACCGCGGTCACCGTCACGGTGCTGGTGGCGCTGCTGGTCTGCCTGATCCCTACCACCATCGGCGGCCTGCTGTCGGCCATCGGCGTGGCCGGCATGAGCCGTATGCTCGGTGCCAACGTTATCGCCACCAGCGGGCGCGCGGTTGAAGCCGCCGGTGACGTGGATGTCTTGCTGCTGGATAAAACCGGGACCATTACCCTCGGTAACCGCCAGGCATCCGAATTCTTACCCGCCCCGGGCGTGGATGAAAAAACGCTGGCGGATGCGGCACAGCTCTCCTCGCTTGCCGATGAAACCCCGGAAGGCCGCAGTATCGTGATCCTCGCCAAGCAGCGCTTTAACCTGCGCCAGCGCGACGTTCAGAGCCTGCATGCCACTTTCGTGCCGTTTACGGCGCAAACCCGAATGAGCGGGATTAACATTCAGGATCGCATGATCCGTAAAGGCTCTGTTGACGCCATCCGTCGCCACATTGAGGCCAACAATGGCCACTTCCCACCTGAAGTGGACAACCTGGTCGAAAGCGTAGCCCGTCAGGGGGCCACGCCGCTGGTGGTGGCAGAAGGCGCGAACGTGCTGGGCGTAATTGCCCTGAAAGATATCGTCAAAGGCGGCATTAAAGAGCGCTTTGCCCAGCTGCGTAAAATGGGCATTAAAACGGTGATGATCACCGGGGATAACCGTCTTACCGCCGCGGCGATTGCCGCCGAAGCGGGCGTGGATGATTTCCTTTCCGAAGCCACGCCGGAAGCGAAACTGGCGTTGATTCGTCAGTATCAGGCGGAAGGTCGTCTGGTGGCGATGACGGGTGACGGTACCAACGATGCCCCTGCCCTGGCGCAGGCCGACGTGGCGGTGGCGATGAACTCCGGTACCCAGGCGGCAAAAGAGGCGGGCAACATGGTCGACCTCGACTCTAACCCGACCAAGCTGATTGAAGTGGTGCACATCGGCAAGCAGATGCTGATGACGCGCGGTTCGCTGACCACCTTCAGTATCGCCAACGACGTGGCGAAGTATTTCGCCATTATCCCGGCGGCCTTTGCGGCCACCTATCCGCAGCTCAATGCGCTGAACGTGATGCACCTGCACTCTCCGGCATCGGCCATTCTGAGCGCGGTGATTTTCAACGCCCTGATCATTGTCTTTCTTATTCCGCTGGCGCTGAAGGGCGTGAGCTATAAGCCGCTGACCGCCGCCGCCATGCTGCGCCGCAACCTGTGGATATACGGCCTGGGCGGGCTGGTGGTGCCTTTCATCGGTATTAAGGCTATCGACCTGCTGTTGACCCTGTTCGGGCTGGTTTAAAAGGTGAATCAAATGACGATGTTACGCCCCGCTATACTTTTGTTTATTCTGCTGTCTCTCATTACCGGCGGGCTGTACCCGCTGGTAACCACCGCGCTGGGCCAGTGGTGGTTTAAGGATCAGGCCAACGGTTCGCTGATTATACAAAACGGCGAAAACCGCGGTTCACGCCTGATTGGTCAGAACTTTACGGATGCTCGCTACTTCCAGGGACGCCCTTCCGCCACTGCCGAAAGCCCGTATAATCCGATGGCATCCGGCGGCAGTAACCTGGCGGGCAGCAACCCGGAGCTGGACAAAGCCGTCGCTGAACGCGTGGCAACCCTGCGTGCCGCCAATCCTCAGGCCAGCCGCGAGGTGCCCGTAGAGCTGGTGACCGCCTCGGCCAGCGGGCTGGACTACAGCCTGACGCCGGCAGCGGTGGCCTGGCAGATCCCGCGCGTCGCCGCCGCCCGTCAGTTGACCGTCGAACAGGTGAGCAAGCTGGTGGCAGAGCACACGCAAAAGCCGCTGGTCAGCTTCATCGGCATGCCCGTGGTAAATATTGTTGAGCTGAATCTGGCGCTGGACGCGCTAAGGAAAAACTAAATGACCGACGAGCCCATGCGCCCGGATCCGGACAGGCTGCTTGAACAGACGGCTGAAGCCCATCGCGGCAAACTGAAAATTTTCTTTGGCGCCTGCGCGGGCGTCGGGAAAACCTTCGCCATGCTGACGGAAGCCCAGCGGCTTCGGGCGCAGGGGCTCGATATTCTGATCGGCGTGGTTGAAACCCACGGACGCAAAGAGACGGCGTCGCTGCTGAAGGGGCTGGCTACCCAGCCGCCCCGCCGCATCAGCCACCGTGGTCGTTTAGTTACGGAGTTTGATATTGATGCCGCCCTCGCCCGCCGTCCCGCCCTTATCCTGATGGACGAACTGGCGCACAGCAATGCGCCAGGCTCACGCCATCCCAAACGCTGGCAGGATGTTGAAGAGCTGCTCGAGGCCGGCATTGATGTGTTCACGACGGTTAACGTTCAGCATCTTGAAAGTCTGAACGACGTAGTCAGCGGCGTGACCGGCATTCAGGTGCGCGAGACGGTGCCCGACCCGTTCTTTGATTCTGCCGATGAGGTGGTGCTGGTTGACCTGCCTCCTGACGATTTGCGCCAGCGCCTGCACGAAGGCAAGGTTTATATTGCCGGCCAGGCCGAGCGCGCCATCGAACATTTCTTCCGCAAAGGTAACCTGATTGCCCTGCGCGAGCTGGCCCTGCGTCGTACTGCCGATCGCGTTGACGATCAGATGCGCGCCTGGCGCGACCTGCAGGGACAGGAGCGCGTCTGGCATACGCGGGATGCCATTCTGCTGTGCGTGGGGCACGGCAGCGGCAATGAAAAACTGGTCCGCACCGCCGCGCGCCTGGCGGCCAAATTTGGCAGCGTCTGGCATGCGGTGTATGTCGAAACGCCGCAGCTGCACGCTCTGCCCGAAAACCAGCGCCGCGCGATCCTGAGCTCGCTGCGCCTTGCGCAGGAGCTGGGTGCCGAAACCGCTACCCTTTCCGATCCGCAGGAAGATAAGGCCATTCTGCGCTACGCGCGGGAGCATAACCTGGGGAAAATTGTCATTGGCCGCCGCCAGCATCGCCGCTGGTTTAGCCGCGAATCCTTTGCCGACAAACTGGCCCGCCGCGCGCCGGATCTGGACCTGGTGATCGTGGCGCTGGATGATAAACCTGCTCCCCTCCCCAGCCGCGCGCCGGACAGCCGGGCCTTCAGCGATAAATGGCGCATTCAGCTCCGCGGCTGCCTTGTCGCCATCGTGCTCTGCGCCCTGATCACTATAATCGCCAGCAAATGGCTGATTGCCTTCGACGCGGCCAACCTGGTGATGATCTACCTGCTGGGCGTGGTAGTGGTGGCGCTATTTTACGGACGCTGGCCGTCAGTACTGGCGACGGTTATTAACGTCATCAGCTTCGATCTGTTCTTTATTGCCCCCCGCGGGACGCTCGCCGTCTCGGACGTACAGTACATCCTCACCTTCGCCGTGATGCTCACCGTCGGGCTGGTGATAGGGAACTTAACGGCTGGCGTGCGCTACCAGGCGCGTATCGCCCGCTATCGCGAACAGCGCACGCGGCATCTTTATGAGATGTCGAAATCGCTGGCGGTAGGCCGCACGCCGCTGGATATTGTGCAGACCAGCGAGCAGTTTATTCGCTCGACCTTTCATGCCAGCAACCTGATTTTACTCCCGGACGATCACGGCAAGCTGCGCCCGCTGACGTCGGCCTCGGGCATGACGCCCTGGGACGAAGCCATCGCCCGCTGGAGCTTTGATAAAGGGCTACCGGCGGGTGCAGGGACCGACACCCTGCCCGGCGTGCCCTATCAAATTCTGCCCCTGCGCAGCGCCGATAAAAACCTGGGGCTGGTTATCGTGGAGCCCTCCAATCTGCGCCAGCTGATGATCCCCGAACAGCAGCGACTGCTGGAGACCTTTACGCTGCTGGTTGCCAGCGCGCTGGAACGGCTGGCCCTCACCGCCAGCGAAGAGCAGGCCCGGCTGGCAAGCGAGCGCGAAAGCATTCGTAACTCGCTGCTGGCGGCGCTATCACACGACCTGCGCACACCTCTTACCGTCCTGTTTGGCCAGTCGGAAATCCTGACGCTGGACCTGGCAGCGGAAGGTTCAAAACACGCCATGCAGGCCAGCGAAATCCGTCAGCACGTGCTCAATACCACGCGTCTGGTGAATAACCTGCTCGATATGGCGCGGATCCAGTCGGGAGGTTTTAACCTCAAAAAAGAGTGGCTCACGCTTGAAGAGGTGGTGGGCAGCGCGCTGAAAATGCTCGAACCCGGCCTCGGTGGGCGGCATATTGCGCTGAACATGCCCGAGCCCCTGACGTTAATTCACGTCGACGGTCCGCTGTTTGAACGAGTGTTGATTAACCTGCTGGAAAACGCCGGCAAATATGCGGGTGCCAGCGCACGGATTGGGGTGGATGCGACGGTGGTCGATGGCACGCTTCGTCTTGACGTCTGGGATACCGGACCAGGCATTCCTGCCGGACAGGAGATGGCTATTTTCGAAAAATTCGCACGCGGCAATAAGGAGTCTGCCATCCCGGGCGTGGGGCTGGGGCTGGCGATTTGTCAGGCAATAATTGATGTTCATGGCGGAACCATTTTCGCGGAGAATCGTCCGGAAGGCGGCGCGCGTTTTTGTGTTACACTTCCTCTGGAAACCCCGCCGGAACTGAATGAATTACCAGAGGATTTGTGATCAACGTTCTGATTGTTGAAGATGAGATCGCCATTAGCCGGTTTCTGCGCGCAGCGCTGGAAGGCGATGGTCTGCGCGTTCATGATGCGGGTACGCTTCAGCGGGGGTTAATTGAAGCCGCAACCCGCAAGCCGGACCTGGTGATCCTCGATCTTGGCCTGCCGGACGGTGACGGCATCGATTTTATCCGCGAGGTACGTCAGTGGAGCCAGATGCCGATTCTGGTGCTCTCCGCCCGTACTGAAGAGACGGATAAAATCGCCGCGCTGGATGCCGGGGCGGACGACTATCTGATAAAACCTTTTGGTATCGGCGAGCTACAGGCCCGCCTTCGCGTGGCACTGCGTCGCCACAGCGCAACCACGCCTGCTGACCCAACCTACACGTTTGGGGATATCCGGGTTGATCTGGCCGCGCGACGTATTGTGCGCGGTGAAGAAGAAATCCATCTCACGCCAATCGAGTTTCGCCTGCTCGCCGTGCTGCTTAATAATCACGGTAAAGTACTCACCCAGCGCCAGCTGTTAAGTCAGGTGTGGGGACCCAACGCGGTGGAGCATAGTCACTATTTACGCATATATATGGGACATCTTCGCCAGAAACTTGAAGTTGACCCCGCGCGTCCCCGTCATTTATTAACTGAAACCGGTATCGGTTATCGGTTTATGCTTTGAATAACTATTCAATTTATTTTAAATAAAAACGAAACCTCTCAGAAAATATTTCACAAATATCCCAACCTTTATTTTTTTGATTATTTACGCTCACATTAAACAATCACAACACAATATATTAACATAACACAAACAATTCAGAATTTTGATCTGCATTATTCATCAAAAGCGACTAATTATTTCTGAAATGATCGGTTAATGGTGATCTGCTTCACGGTTAATCGCCTTTGCCTGGATAAAATGACCATGCTTTCAATTACTGAAAGGAAAATGAAACATGGAAAACAACAATCGCTTAATGCCCCATATAAGGCGGACAACGCATATTATGATGTTTGCCCACCGAAACTGCTTTGACTTTCATCTCTTTAATGCCCGGTAGTCCTTCGACTTCTGGCGCACTCGCTTACAGGTTATCCTGAAAAACCTTAACTTACAGGCAATTGCCTGTGAACTCGTGCGCTCATTCATCTTGATTCAGACTCATCCGCACCGGGCGGACTGAATTTCAATCATCAAAAAAGCAATTCACTGATTTTAATCAGCGGCTACCCTTTGCTTTTTTTCCGGAAAATTATCGATTTCTTTCTTGCAAGAAATCGAGGGACGCTTATTACCTAAAATAAAGAGAGAAAGATGAAAAATTTAAAAATCGCAGCCAGCCGTGCATGCCCGGACTGCTTTACTACCCAGCGTGAAGTGGTGGATGTCCGCGCTTCTGATTATATTGATGTTGCCGCCATTGTTCTGGCGGTCACGGATATTGCCAGCGGTATCCTGGAAGAAATAGAAGCTACCGGTTTTGGCATTCCCGTATTTGTCGCGACGCACAAAGAAGAGATCATCCCGGCAGATTATTTATCGCGCATTCACGGCGTATTTGAGCATTCAGACACCAGCAAAGACTTTTATGGACGCCAGCTGGAAGCGGCCGCGCAGAAGTATGAAACCCAGCTGCGCCCGCCGTTTTTCCGGGCCCTTGTCGACTACGTGAAGCAGGGCAACAGCGCGTTTGACTGCCCGGGGCATCAGGGCGGGCAGTTTTTCCGCCGTCATCCTGCCGGCAATCAGTTTGTCGATTTCTTTGGCGAGACGTTATTCCGCTCCGATCTGTGCAACGCCGACGTGGCGATGGGGGATCTGCTGATCCACGAAGGCGCACCGTGCATTGCCCAGCAGCATGCGGCAAAAGTCTTTAACGCCGATAAGACCTACTTCGTGCTGAACGGCACCTCGTCGTCCAACAAAGTGGTGTTGAACGCCCTGCTCACTCCGGGCGACCTGGTGCTGTTCGACCGTAACAACCACAAATCTAACCATCACGGTGCCCTCCTCCAGGCTGGCGCAACGCCGGTCTATCTGGAAACCGCGCGCAACCCGTACGGCTTTATCGGCGGCATTGACGCGCACTGCTTTGAGGAGAGCTACCTGCGTGAACAGGTGGCAGAGGTGGCGCCTGGCCGTGCACGCGATGCGCGTCCGTTCCGTCTGGCGGTGATCCAGCTGGGCACCTACGATGGCACCATCTACAACGCCCGTCAGGTGGTGGATAAGATTGGGCACCTGTGTGATTACATCCTGTTTGACTCGGCCTGGGTGGGTTACGAGCAGTTTATTCCGATGATGGCCGACTGCTCGCCGCTGCTGCTGGTGCTGAACGAAAACGATCCGGGGATTCTGGTCACCCAGTCCGTGCATAAACAGCAGGCTGGCTTCTCGCAGACCTCGCAAATTCACAAGAAGGACAGCCACATCAAAGGCCAGCAGCGCTATGTCCCACATAAGCGGCTCAACAATGCCTTTATGATGCACGCCTCCACCAGCCCGTTTTATCCGCTGTTTGCCGCGCTGGACATTAACGCCCGCATGCATGAGGGGCAAAGCGGCCGCAACATGTGGATGGACTGCGTGGTGACGGGCATTGAGGCGCGCAAGCTGATCCTGGAGAACTGCCGATTTATTCGTCCATTTGTGCCCGAGACGGTGGATGGCCGCGCGTGGGAAAGCTGGGACACGGCAGAGATTGCAACCGATCTGCGCTTCTTCCATTTCGTACCGGGTGAACGCTGGCACGCTTTTGAAGGCTACGCTGCGCATCAGTATTTTATCGACCCGTGCAAGCTCCTCCTGACTACGCCGGGCATTAACGCCCGCACCGGGGAGTATGACGACTTCGGCGTGCCCGCCACCATTCTCGCCAATTTCCTGCGTGAAAACGGCATCGTGCCGGAAAAATGCGATCTCAACTCGATCCTGTTCCTGCTCACCCCTGCGGAGAACATGGGCAAGCTGCAGCAGCTGGTCGCCCAGCTGGTGCGCTTCGAAAAACTGCTTGAGAGCGATGTGCCGCTGAAAGACGTCCTGCCCTCCCTCTACAAACAGCATCCGGAACGTTACGCGGATTACACCCTGCGCCAGATCTGCCAGGAGATGCACGACCTGTACGCCCGTCACAACGTGAAGCAGCTGCAAAAAGAGATGTTCCGCAAGTCTCACTTCCCGCGCGTGATGATGAACCCGCAAGAGGCGAACTACGCCTACCTGCGCGGTGAGGTCGAGCTGGTCTCCCTGCGCGACGCGGAAGGCCGCATCGCCGCCGAAGGTGCGCTCCCTTACCCGCCGGGGGTACTGTGCGTGGTTCCAGGGGAAGTCTGGGGCGGTTCCGTGCTGCGCTACTTTGCCGCGCTGGAAGAAGGCATCAACCTGCTGCCGGGCTTCGCGCCGGAGCTGCAGGGCGTGTACGTCGAGGAGTGTGACGGTCGCAAACAGGTTCGCTGCTACGTCATCAAACAATCCGCTGCTCAGCCATCGCTGCTGAAAGGAGAAAAATTATGAGCAAGTCCAATAAGATGGGCGTGGTGCAGCTGACTATCCTCACCATGGTTAACATGATGGGCTCCGGGATTATCATGCTGCCCACCAAGCTTGCCGAGGTGGGGACCATCTCTATCATCTCCTGGCTGGTGACGGCTGTCGGATCGATGGCGCTGGCGTGGGCGTTTGCCAAGTGCGGGATGTTCAGCCGCAAGTCAGGCGGCATGGGCGGCTATGCCGAGTACGCCTTCGGCAAGTCCGGCAACTTTATGGCGAACTATACCTATGGGGTGTCGCTGCTGATCGCCAACGTGGCGATTGCCATCTCCGCCGTGGGCTACGGTACGGAGCTGTTTGGCGCGACGCTCAGCCCGGTGCAAATTGGGCTGGCGACCATCGGCGTGCTGTGGATCTGTACCGTCGCCAACTTTGGCGGCGCGCGCATCACCGGACAGCTCAGCAGCATCACCGTCTGGGGCGTGATCATCCCGGTGGTCGGTCTGTGCATCATCGGCTGGTTCTGGTTTAGCCCGACGCTGTACGTCAACTCCTGGAACCCGCACCATGTGCCGTTCTTCACCGCCGTGGGCTCGTCTATCGCCATGACGCTCTGGGCTTTCCTGGGCCTGGAATCCGCCTGCGCAAATGCGGAAGTGGTGGAAAATCCGGAGAAGAACGTGCCGATTGCGGTTCTCGGCGGGACGCTGGGAGCGGCGGTGATCTATATCGTTTCAACCAACGTGATAGCGGGGATCGTGCCAAACATGGATCTGGCTAACTCCACGGCACCGTTCGGACTGGCCTTTGCGCAGATGTTCACCCCGGAAGTCGGGAAAGTGATCATGGGGTTGATGGTGATGTCCTGCTGCGGATCGCTGCTTGGCTGGCAGTTCACCATTGCACAGGTTTTTAAATCTTCGGCAGATGAAGGCTATTTCCCGAAAATCTTCTCCCGCGTGACCAAAGCCGATGCGCCGGTGCAGGGGATGCTGGCAATTGTCATCTTCCAGAGCGGATTATCGCTAATGACCATCAGCCCGTCGCTGAACAGCCAGTTCAACGTGCTGGTCAACCTGGCGGTGGTGACGAACATCATCCCGTATATTCTGTCGATGGCGGCGCTGGCGATCATTCAGAAGGTGGCGAAGGTGGATCCGCACAAAGCGCGAGTAGCGAATATCGTGGCGCTGGTTGGGGCGATATACAGCTTCTATGCGCTCTACTCGTCCGGACAGGAGGCGATGCTGTACGGGGCGATAGTGACCTTTATGGGCTGGACGCTGTACGGTCTGGTGTCGCCGAGATTTGAATTGAAGAACAAACATAGCTAAAAAAAAGCCCGGTGGCGCTAACGCTTACCGGGCCTACGATCGCTGTTGTAGGCCGGGCAAACGCAGTGCCGCCCGGCATACAAACCGCAGTTATGCGTTTTTCAGCACTTCGCTGACAATCTCTACCGCTTCTTTCTCAATCTGCTGGCGATGCTCTGCGCCGAGGAAGCTTTCGCAATAGATCTTGTACGCATCTTCCGTACCGGACGGACGCGCGGCGAACCAGCCATTTTCGGTCATCACTTTCAGGCCGCCGATAGACGCACCGTTACCCGGTGCCGCCGTCAGACGCGCGGTGATCGGATCGCCTGCCAGAGTGCTTGCGCTCACCATCTCCGGAGAGAGTTTGGACAAAGCCGCTTTTTGCGCAGAGGTCGCGCCAGCCTGAATACGGTTATAGCTTGGTGCACCAAAGCGTGCAGCCAGCTCGTTGTAATGTTCCTGCGGGTTTTTACCGGTAACCGCGGTAATCTCCGCCGCCAGCAGGCACATGATGATGCCGTCTTTATCGGTTGACCACGGGGTGCCGTCGAAACGCAGGAAGGACGCGCCTGCGCTCTCTTCGCCGCCGAAGCCAAAGCTGCCGTCGTGCAGACCGTCAACGAACCACTTGAAGCCTACCGGCACTTCCACCAGCTTGCGGCCCAGCGCGTCCACCACGCGGTCGATCATCGCAGAAGAGACCAGCGTTTTACCGACAGCCACCTCTTTGCCCCACTGCGGACGGTGCTGGAACAGGTAGTTGATTGCAACAGCCAGATAGTGGTTCGGATTCATCAGCCCGGCAGGGGTGACGATACCGTGACGGTCATAGTCCGGGTCGTTAGCAAACGCCAGGTCGAATTTATCGCGCAGCGCCAGCAGGCCCGCCATCGCGCATTCGGAGGAGCAGTCCATACGGATCGCGCCGTCTTTGTCCAGGTGCATAAAGCGGAAGGTCTGATCGACGTGATCGTTCACGATGGTCAGATCCAGCTTGTAGTGCTCGGCGATGCGCTTCCAGTAGTCAATACCGGAGCCGCCCAGCGGATCCACGCCCAGCTTCAGGCCGGCTTTCTGAATCGCCGCCATATCGACGATATCCGCCAGCCCTTCCACAAACGGCTGAACCAGATCTTGCTCTTTCACGTGGCCGGAAGCCATCGCCTCATCAAGAGAAATACGTTTAACGCCTTTCAGACCGTCGGCCAGCAGCGCGTTTGCACGATCTTCCACCACTTTGGTGACGTTAGTGTCAGCAGGGCCGCCGTTAGGCGGGTTGTATTTGATACCACCGTCTTCCGGCGGGTTGTGGGATGGCGTGATGACGATACCGTCAGCCTGCGCGCCACCTTTTTTGTTGTGCACAAGGATCGCGTTTGATACTGCTGGTGTTGGAGTAAACCCATTGTTCTCCTGAACAATCACGTCCACACCGTTCGCCGCCAGCACTTCCAGCACGGAAATAAACGCCGGTTCAGACAGCGCATGGGTATCTTTGCCCACGTAGCACGGACCGGTAACGCCGTTTTTAGCGCGCTCTTCCGCAATGGCCTGAGCAATGGCCAGAATGTGCGGTTCGTTAAAGCTGTGGCGCGCCGCGCTGCCGCGGTGACCAGATGTACCAAACTTCACTGCGTGTTCTGCGTTGCCCACGACCGGTTTCAGCACGTAATACTGCGCGGTCAGCTGAGCGACGTTAATCAAATCGCTTTGTTGTGCAGGTTGGCCTGCACGGCTGTGATTTGCCATTACCGGGTCCTTATGATGCAAGGGTTAAATTGTACCGCAAACCTTTTCAATCAATTCCGCCGGGAACTGCATGGACTGCATGATGTGTTCAATCATGCTGCACTTGCGGCCCGTATTGGTATTGGTGATCACCCAGTACGGAGTGCCAGGGACATGTTTAGGTTTGGTTTGATTGCCATTTTGCAGCAGCGTCTGCTCGTCGCCCGCGAAATAGACGCGGGTACGGCCGTGCAGCGACTCGGTCGCTTCAGCAAACGCTTTGTTATCCAGGGAGTAAAGTGTAGACAGCACCAGCATAAAACGGTTAACCGCCTTTTTCTGCTCCGCATATTCGTCGGAGAGCAGCAGTTCGCGCATCGCGCGCACTTTATCTTTTACCGGCGTCACGGCAGGTTTTGCTTGTGCAGCAACGCTCGGCTGAGACACGACATCTTTGGTAACTGGGGTGGCAGGCTGTGAAGCGGCGGAAATTTTAAGCATGCGCCGTAAAATGTCGGACGCGCTCTCCCCGATATGCCGCGTCTGGCTGGCAATATACTGATAGAGTTCGTCATCAACTTCGATTGTTTTCATCTTAATCCAGTGCGATATCTTATCTGAATACAAGTCATTGGGATTATAAGGTCAAATCCCAACAGCGGATAGCGTCAAACCAGGTTGGCGGCAAAAGTCAGATTAAACTGGAACCTTGCAGCCGGGCGGCAGAATGGTCAACATGATACCCTAACCTGACATACGTAAAAAAAGAACTTTGCCATGAAATTGAATACCCGAGCGCAAACTGCACAATCGCCGAACAATAATTCCCCCATCGTGCTGGTTCATGGACTTTTTGGCAGCCTGGATAACCTGGGCGTGCTGGCCCGCGATTTGGTTACCGATCACGATATTTTACAGGTCGATATGCGCAACCACGGGCTTTCCGGCCGCTCAGACGAAATGACCTATGCGGCAATGGCGCAGGATCTGCTGGATACGCTGGACGCGCACAACCTGCAGAAGGTGACCCTCATCGGGCATTCAATGGGCGGTAAAGCGGTTATGGCGCTCACCGCGCTGGCGCCAGAGCGAATTTCCGGGCTTGTCGTGATTGACGTTGCGCCTGTGGATTACGACGTTCGCCGTCACGATGAGATTTTCGCGGCGATCAATGCCGTAACCGAAGCTGGCGTTTCCACTCGTCAGCAGGCGGCAGCGGTTATGCGTGAGCATCTTGATGAAGAAGGCGTGGTGCAGTTCCTTTTGAAGTCGTTTGTTGACGGGCAGTGGCGTTTTAACGTGCCGGTGCTGTGGGACCAGTACAACAACATCGTGGGCTGGGAAACCGTTCCCACCTGGCCACACCCTGCCCTCTTTATTCGCGGCGGTAACTCTCCTTATATTACCGACGCGTACCGCGACACGCTGCTGGCACAATTCCCGCAGGCGCGCGCCCACGTCATTGCCGGTGCCGGACACTGGGTGCATGCGGAAAAACCTGATGCTGTACTGCGCGCCATTCGCCGCTATCTCGCTGATACTGCAAATTGATTAAAAAGAGAGCGACTGGAAGATGACGGGCTTCCAGTCATTGGCGTGCCGTTTTTGGTGATGTATGATGGCGCGCTTATCGCCCGGGCTTTAGCAGGGCGGCGTGTTTCCCCCGAAGTCTCATAATCATGGCCAAAGAACAAACGGACCGTACGACACTAGATCTGTTCGCGAATGAGCGTCGACCGGGACGACCGAAAACGAATCCGCTTTCGCGCGATGAACAGCTGCGTATCAATAAACGCAATCAGCTTAAACGCGATAAAAATCGTGGGCTTAAGCGTGTCGAACTGAAGCTCAACGCCGACGCGGTCGATGCGCTTAACGAGCTGGCAGAGGCGCGTAATATCAGCCGCAGCGAGCTTATTGAAGAGATGCTCATCGCCCAACTTGAGACGCTGCGCAGCCAGGCATAAGTCTGAAAAACCCCTTTATCGCCCTTTTCATGTAGCACAGAGTGCAGTCCTGCGCGATAGCGGTTTCCGCAGGGTTGCCAGTTCTGCTATTATTGCCCTTATCCGTGGCCGAATTGCGCCACCATACCATTAAGTTTCAAGAGGTTATTTTACTCATGGCAATCATCGGCATTTTCTTCGGCAGTGATACCGGCAATACCGAAAATATCGCAAAAAACATTCAGAAACAGCTCGGTAAAGACGTTGCTGATGTGCATGACATCGCCAAGAGCAGCAAAGAAGATCTCGAGGGCTATGACATTCTGCTGCTGGGTATTCCAACCTGGTACTACGGTGAAGCCCAGTGCGACTGGGACGATTTCTTCCCGACGCTGGAAGAGGTGGACTTCAACGGCAAGCTGGTTGCCCTGTTCGGTTGTGGCGATCAGGAAGATTACGCCGAGTACTTCTGTGATGCGCTGGGGACGATTCGCGACATCATTGAGCCTAATGGCGCGGTTATTGTGGGCCACTGGCCGACTGCCGGTTACCACTTCGAAGCCTCTAAAGGCCTGGCCGATGACGATCATTTTGTCGGACTTGCCATTGACGAAGACCGTCAGCCAGAACTGACCGCAGAGCGTGTAGAGAAGTGGGTTAAGCAGATCCGCGAAGAACTGCATCTGGACGATATTCTCAACGCCTGATTTTTACGGCGCAACGCGGGTTGCGCCCCTTTTCCAGGTAAAACCGATTAAATTAATTGCTACAAACTTTTAACTTTTTCGCCCAGACCTGTACAATGTCTCCCTGGCAAAATGTGGTTTCCTTTGAGCAAGTTTGTAGGTGATACCACGTTTTTATAAGCATACTTTGCCTGAGACTTGCAGTTTTCATTTAGGCATGGCAGTTCTATAATGAGACGCATTATCCCAGGTGCATTTTCTGTCACTTCCCAGAGAAGTGAATCGTTTAGCAACAGGACAGATTCCGCATGACTGACAACAATACCGCATTAAAGAAGGCTGGCCTGAAAGTAACGCTTCCTCGGTTAAAAATCCTGGAAGTGCTTCAGGGTCCAGACAATCACCATGTCAGTGCGGAAGACCTTTATAAACGTCTTATCGACATGGGTGAAGAGATTGGGCTGGCCACCGTATATCGCGTGCTGAACCAGTTTGATGACGCGGGCATTGTTACCCGTCATAATTTCGAAGGCGGTAAATCTGTATTCGAACTGACCCAGCAGCATCACCACGATCACCTGATCTGCCTCGATTGCGGCAAGGTCATTGAATTTAGCGATGATTCCATCGAAGCGCGTCAGCGTGAAATCGCAGCTCGTCATGGCATTCGCCTGACCAACCACAGCCTGTACCTTTACGGTCACTGCGCTGAAGGGGATTGCCGCGAGAATGAACACGCTCACGACACAAAATAAGTTAGCGTTCATACTCTGAGCCAGCCGTAAGGTTGGCTTTTTTTTGCATTAAAAAAGCCCGGTCAGCAAAGTGCCACCGGGCGTAGATCAACTCATTTGTTGTTATTGCGTATCTCGTTCCAGATTTTATCGCAACGCTTCGCCACTTCCTGATCGTTACCGGTTTTACGTGCCTGGATGCAGGCCTGATAATCCATCACGCGAACATTCTCCTGCGTCGCGAACGCCTCATGCGCTTTCTCTTTCTTTAACACATTTAGCACGCTCTGGCAGGCTTCAATTTTCTCAGGCGATCCTTCCGCGGTATTAATACAGGCGCTATACGCCTCCTTCAGACGGGCGTCCTCTTTCGGCGCCTGAGTCTGAACACACGCCACCAGCCCTGATGCCATCAGCGCGACGATTACGATTTTTTTCATCATATGCAGTCTCCAGACCGGCGGGACTCAGCCCGCCGGTGTGATCATCAGAAGATGGTGAATGGGGCGATAACCATGAATTTGACGTCACGTTCATCCTGGAAGATGTTGCCGTAACCGCCCGCATAGCTTGGGATATCGGAGTGGTTGTCATACTGCGTAAAGTGCAGCTTGAACATCGTGCCTTTCGCGCGGCCATCCTGCAGGGTGTAGATAGCATCCAGGCTGTAGGAGGACTCTTTCAGGCGATAGTTTGGATCGTAGTACGCATCCGGCGTCGCCATGTCTGCTGGTTTTGCATCCCAGGCGTAAGCGTAAGAAGCGCCCACAGCCCAGCCCGGCAGGTTCCAGTTTTTCAGGTCATACATGGCGCCGAAGAAGACCGCTTTCTCGCCGTCGGCGTTGAAGTCTGAGCGGTTATCCCACCAGATATCCAGACGACCGTTGGATGAGGCATAGGTCGGCGTCATACGCTGCAGGAAGTAGCCCTGCTGCCCTTCCGCCTTCACCCATGTCCCTTCCAGGCGCAAATCAACCTGGCCAACCTTGTAGCCGAAGGTTAACGCCTGCAGCCACGCGGTACCGTTATAAATGTCATTTACGCTGCCATCGCTGACCTTATCGCGCGTACCGTAGAACTGGTAGCTGGTGCTCAGCGGACTACCGGCGATATCAAATTTGTAGCTGGCTTTAGCAAAATACTGATCGATATAGCCTTCCGCCTGACCAAATGCAGCTTCCAGAACCAGATCGTTTTTGAAATCGTACTTCGCGCCCAGCGAGTGGAGGTAATCGACTTTGGTTTTCTTATCGTTCTGGTAGAACTTGTCCATCTCAATGTGCCACGGCGCTTTGTACTCGTTGGTCCACATATAGGAGAAGCTCAACGCACCTGCATCACCATAGTCAAAGTTAGCCCCGGCTTCTGCCCCCTGATAGGTACCAGGCATAAAGCTCCAGTGCGGTGCTAACAGCGTCTGGCCGGTTGGCTGAATATAGCCCCCACGCGCCCATACCGGGCCGTATTTGAATTTCGCTGCGGCCTTATAAAGGCTGATACCGCTTTTATCCCCTGACCAGTCTTCGTCATAGGCTTTATTGCTGGAGGAGAAGGCAATTTCGTTCGGGTGGCCGCTGTCGCCATTTTCAGCCATTTCAATCGCCGTAAACGCGGCAATATCCAGACCGAACATATCGGCGGCGTAGCCTGACTGGAAGTCCAGGTTGGCGTTCCAGGTGGAGTGAGAGAGGTTGGTTTTGTATTTATCTTCTGTGACATCTTTACGGTCACGTTCACGCTGCCAGTAATAAATACCGCCAGTGAGGGTAGAATCTTCGATGAAACCTGCTGCTTTTGCCTCTGGTGTCACCACCAGGCCCGACATTGCTGTCACACCGGCAATAGCCAGCGCCAGCGCACTACGTTTGCCACTGAACGTACGCATAGATTATTCCTCTTTGACGAATTAAAACGCCTTAAACGGCGAAAATATAAAAGACCAAAAGGCCAGGGGTAGTTATAAATACCCTCGAATTAACTACCGTCTTTAGGTTATTTTTCGCGACGCGAATTATCAATGCTTTTCAGTGGGCAAAAGTCAGGATTATGACGAAGTGCACATAATTGGTAGTGCTTTGTAACATTTGGCCGAATGCGAGGTGTGGCGGGGGTAGAGCAGGTAATTTCGGCGTATTAGATCGTAATAAAACCCGTATTTGTCTTAATTCTCTTTTTTATGAAACAGACAAACTTTTTTTAGAAAAATAAGTAGCACCGCATTGACCAAAAATTTTATCTGGCCTAATTACGGGCCTACTTTAACGATATGATCATTAAATAAAAAAACGCCGCTATAAGCGGCGTTTGTTTCTCATTGACCAGTGCAGCGTTATTATTCGCCGATCTTGGTCCAGGTATCACGCAGACCTACGGTACGGTTAAATACCGGTTTTTCTGTCGTGCTATAACGACTGTCCAGGCAGAAGTAACCTTCACGCTCGAACTGGAACGCTTTGCCCGCTTCAGCGGCTTTCAGCGATGGCTCCGCATAACCTTGCTTGATCACCAGAGATTCCGGGTTGATGGTCGCCAGGAAGTCTTCAGCCGCACCCGGGTTAGGCACGCTGAACAGACGATCGTACAGACGAATTTCTACCGGCAGCGCGTGGGAAGCGCTCACCCAGTGGATCACGCCTTTCACCTTGCGGCCGTCTGCCGGATCTTTGCTCAGCGTCTTAGCATCGTACGAACAGAAGATGGTGGTAATGTTACCTTCAGCATCCTTCTCTACGCGCTCGGCTTTGATGACGTAGGCGTTACGCAGACGAACTTCTTTACCCAACACCAGACGCTTGTACTGCTTATTGGCTTCTTCACGGAAGTCAGCACGGTCGATCCAGATCTCACCGCTGAACGGCACGTCGCGGCTTCCCATTTCCGGTTTATTCGGATGGTTAGGCATAGAGACCAGCTCGCTTCCACCCTGCGGGTAATTTTCAATAACCAGTTTCACCGGATCGATAACAGCCATCGCGCGCGGGGCGTTTTCGTTAAGATCTTCACGAATGCAGGATTCCAGAGACGCCATTTCGATGGTGTTGTCCTGCTTGGTCACGCCGATACGTTTGCAGAACTCACGAATAGAAGCGGCAGTGTAACCACGACGACGCAGGCCGGAGATGGTCGGCATGCGCGGGTCGTCCCAGCCTTCAACGTGCTTGTCGGTCACCAGCAGGTTCAGCTTACGCTTGGACATCACGGTGTATTCCAGATTCAGACGAGAGAACTCGTACTGACGCGGATGCACATGAATGGTGATGTTATCCAGCACCCAGTCGTACAGACGACGGTTATCCTGGAACTCCAGCGTACACAGCGAGTGCGTAATCCCTTCCAGCGCATCGCTGATGCAGTGGGTGAAGTCGTACATCGGGTAGATGCACCACTTGTTGCCGGTCTGGTGGTGTTCTGCGAACTTAATGCGGTACAGCACCGGATCGCGCATCACGATAAACGGCGACGCCATATCGATTTTGGCACGCAGGCACGCTTTACCTTCTTCGAAGCCACCGGCACGCATTTTTTCAAACAGCGCCAGGTTCTCTTCCACGCTGCGATCGCGGAACGGGCTGTTTTTGCCTGGTGCAGTCAGCGTACCGCGATACTCGCGGATTTCGTCCGCAGACAGCTCGTCAACGTATGCCAGACCTTTGTTGATCAGCTCCACCGCGTAGGCATACAGCTGATCAAAATAGTCAGAGGAGTAGCAGATATCGCCAGACCAGTTGAAGCCCAGCCATTGAACGTCGTTTTTAATGGACTCAACGTATTCGATGTCTTCTTTTACTGGGTTGGTGTCATCGAAACGCAGGTTGCACTGCCCCTGGTAGTCTTGCGCAATGCCAAAGTTCAGGCAGATCGATTTCGCGTGACCAATGTGCAGGTAGCCGTTCGGCTCCGGCGGGAAACGCGTATGTACCGTGGTGTGCTTACCACTGGCCAGATCTTCATCGATGATCTGACGAATAAAGTTACTCGGGCGGGCTTCTGCCTCACTCATCGTGGATTCCTCAAAGCGTAAACAACGTATAACGACATATGATCTTATAAGCCGGACGAAGAGACAACCTTTATGTCACGGAAAAAACGTTACCCATAAAAAAAGCGGCGGAGGATATCCCCCGCCGCTTAAGGCATGACTCTACTCAGGAGCGATTACTTGCCTTTAATCTCATACAGCGGTGTCTGACCCGCAACCACCTGACCTTTCGCCTGGAGTACCAGACCGCTAAAGTCGTCGATGTTGCTGCACACGACCGGACTAATCATCGAGCGCGCGTTGGCGTTCAGGAAGTCCAGATCCATTTCCAGAATCGGCTGACCTGCCACCACTTCGGCCCCCTCTTCCACCAGGCGAGTAAAGCCCTGACCGTTCAGCGCAACGGTATCGATCCCCATATGGACAACGATCTCCGCGCCTTTTTCGGTTTCGAGGCAGAACGCGTGGTTGGTGTTGAAGATTTTCACGATGGTACCTGCCGCCGGAGACACAACGGTTTTGTCCGTTGGTTTCACCGCCACGCCGTCACCGACCGCTTTGCTGGCGAACGCTTCGTCAGGCACCTGCTCAAGGTCAACCACGTCACCCGTTACCGGAGAGACCAGCGCGGCCACCGTCACGGCGTTAGGCACGGCCTGCGGCTTCGCTACCGGGGCAGCCGTCGACGCAGGTGCGCTGTCGGCTGATGCCGCCGCGACCGGGCCACGGGCAACCACTTTCTTCATTTCGTCGCCAATGGATTCCGCTTTGGCGCCTACGATAACCTGGATAGTTTGTTTGTTCAGTTTAACCACGCCCGATGCACCAAGGCGTTTACACATTGCGTCGCTTACGCGCGCCGAGTCACCCACCGTCAGACGCAGACGGGTGATACAGGCATCAATCGCTTTCAGGTTGTCAGTCCCACCGACGGCAGCGATATAGCTGGTCGCCAGCTGAGTCAGCCCCTCTTCGGTATTGCTGTTGGCTTCGTTGGTGACCACTTCGTCTTTGGTATCTTCGCGGCCTGGTGTTTTGAGGTTAAACATACGAATAACCGCAGTGAACAGCACGAAGTAGATGACGAAGAAGACCAGACCCATTACCACCAGCATCCAGACGTTCTTGCTTGCCGCCGGCAGGTTGTACATCAACACGTAGTCGATCGCGCCTGCAGAGAAGGAGAAGCCAGCATGGATGCCCAGCAGGGTCGCCACAAACAGGCTGATACCGGTAAGCACCGCATGCATGAGGTACAGCACTGGCGCCAGGAACATGAACAGGAATTCCAGCGGCTCGGTTACACCGGTCAGGAACGCGGTAATCGCAACGGACAGCAGCATGCCGCCAACCATTGGGCGACGCGCTTTTGGCGCAGCCAGGTACATTGCCAGTGCAGCGCCCGGCAGACCAAACATCATGATTGGGAAGAAGCCAGACATGAACATACCCGCGGTGCCGTCACCCGCATAGAAGCGGTTGATGTCGCCGTGGAATACGGTGCCCGCAGCATTGGTGAACTCACCAATCTGGAACCAGGCGATGGTGTTCAGCACCTGATGCAGACCGGTTGGGATCAGCAGACGGTTGATAAAGCCAAAGATACCTGAGCCCACTGCACCCGCAGAAACAATCCACTCGCCGCCCGCATGGATAGCATGCTGCACCGGCGGCCAGACGTAGCCAAAGATAGCTGCCAGGATCAGACAGAAAAAGCCCGTCGCAATTGGCACAAAACGTTTACCGCCGAAGAAGCTCAGGAAGTCAGGCAGTTTGATACCCGCCCAGCGGTTGTACACGGCACCACCGACCAGACCGGTAATGATACCCGCCAGTACACCCATGTTGATTTCCGGGTTGATGGTTACCATCGCTTTCGTGAGGATGAAGTAACCTACCGCCCCTGCCAGTGCCGCAGCACCGGCGCTGTCTTTTGACCAGCTTGACGCCACGCCGATGGCGAAGATCAGCGCAAGGTTGTCAAAAATGGCGCCGCCTGCCTGGGCAATAAACGGCACGTTAAGAAGATCGGGTTGCCCGAATCGCAGCAGCAACGCTGCAACCGGTAGCACGGCGATAGGGAGCTGCAAAGCCCTACCGAGGCGCTGGAAAAAACCTAAAATATTCATCCTATTCCCCCTACGAGACCCATTATTAAGACTCGCGCATAAACTATGTTTTTATTGTGTCACGAACGATAGATACAGTTGATGATTCACTGGCAGTCTGAGTGTGTGAAAAATTAATTCGTATCGCAAATTAAACACCTATTTTTTGTGATTTTTGTCACCAAATATCGTATTCCTCCCTCCCTTTCACTGGCTAACAGCCAAAACTTATTTTATCATTCAAAAAATCAAGACGGATTGATCCGGCCTGAAAGGTTCCAGGTTACGCTTAAGCATCAGGTTCCGATACCCATCCGCCCACTCTTCTACTTAAACTTTGAGGTGAACAATGAGACTGATTCCCCTGGCAACTGCTGAACAAGTCGGTAAATGGGCCGCTCGCCATATCGTTAACCGTATTAATGCCTTCAAGCCTACTGCCGATCGTCCCTTCGTTCTTGGCCTTCCAACGGGTGGTACCCCACTGACCGCGTACAAAGCGCTGGTTGAAATGCATAAAGCGGGCCAGGTTAGCTTTAAACACGTTGTGACCTTCAACATGGACGAATATGTCGGCCTGCCAAAGGAGCATCCTGAAAGCTACCATAGCTTCATGCACCGCAATTTCTTTGATCACGTTGATATCCCAGCTGAAAATATTAACCTGCTGAATGGAAATGCGCCTGATATTGACGCAGAATGCCGTCAGTACGAAGAAAAAATCCGTTCTTACGGTAAAATCCACCTGTTCATGGGTGGCGTGGGCAACGATGGTCATATCGCGTTCAACGAACCAGCTTCTTCTCTGGCTTCCCGTACCCGTATTAAAACGCTGACCCATGACACCCGCGTGGCAAACTCCCGCTTCTTTGACGGTGATGTGAACCAGGTTCCAAAATACGCCCTGACCGTTGGCGTAGGCACCCTGCTGGATGCCGAAGAGGTGATGATTCTGGTACTGGGCGGCGTGAAAGCGCAGGCGCTCCAGGCAGCCGTTGAAGGCAACGTTAACCACATGTGGACCATCAGCTGCCTGCAGCTGCATCCAAAATCAGTCATCGTCTGCGACGAACCGTCCACGATGGAGCTGAAGGTGAAAACGCTGAAATACTTCAACGAGTTAGAAGCTGAGAACATCAAAGGTCTGTAATTGAATAACCGCCTCTTCTGTCAGAGGCGGTCGCTTTTTTTAACCGGGGGTCGATATGTACGCTTTAACCCACGGTCGGATTTATACCGGCCATGAAATTCTGGATGACCATGCGATTGTTATCGCCAATGGCCTGATTGAACGTGTTTGCCCGCTGGCGGAACTGCCGCCGGAGATAGAACAGCGCTCACTCAATGGAGCAGTAATCTCCCCCGGTTTCATCGACGTACAGCTTAACGGCTGCGGCGGTGTGCAGTTCAATGACACCGCCGAGGCGGTGACGGTTGAAACGCTGGAAATCATGCAGAAAGCTAACGAGAAATCAGGCTGCACCAGCTATCTGCCGACGCTCATCACCAGCAGTGATGACCTGATGAAACAGGGTATCCGCGTGATGCGCGAATACCTGGCCAAACACCCGAATCAGGCGCTGGGTCTGCATCTGGAAGGGCCATGGCTGAACATAGTGAAAAAAGGCACGCATAACCCGGATTACGTGCGCAAGCCGGATGCTGAACTGGTCGACTACATGTGTGCCAATGCTGATGTGATCGCTAAAGTGACGCTGGCGCCAGAAATGACCGGTACTGAGGTCATCAGCAAACTGGCTGCCGCCGGGATTGTGGTTTCAGCAGGTCACTCAAACGCCACACTGAAAGAAGCCAAAGCGGGCTTCCGTGCCGGCATTACCTTTGCGACCCACCTTTACAACGCCATGCCGTATATTACCGGCCGTGAACCGGGTCTGGTCGGGGCGATTCTCGACGAACCAGACGTCTACTGCGGCATTATCGCTGATGGCATGCACGTTGATTACACCAACATTCGCAACGCCAAACGGCTGAAAGGTGACAAGCTCTGCCTGGTCACCGATGCCACCGCGCCAGCAGGTGCAAATATTGAGCAGTTCATTTTTGCTGGTAAAACAATATACTACCGCAATGGACTGTGTGTGGATGAAAACGGTACGCTGAGTGGCTCCTCTTTGACCATGATTGAAGGGGTGCGTAATCTGGTGGAGCATTGTGGGATTGCGCTTGATGAAGTCCTGCGTATGGCCACCCTTTATCCAGCTCGCGCTATCGGCGTGGATAAACAGCTCGGCGGAATTGCACCAGGTATGGTTGCAAACCTGACGGCATTCACACACGATTATAAAATTATTAAGACCATCGTTAATGGTAACGAGGTCGTCACTGAGTAAGTAAAAGTATGACACCAGGCGGACAAGCTCAAATCGGTAATGTCGATCTCGTTAAACAACTTAACAGTGCGGCGGTTTATCGCCTGATTGACCAACATGGTCCAATCTCGCGGATCCAGATAGCCGAACAAAGCCAGCTTGCTCCCGCCAGCGTGACAAAAATTACCCGCCAGCTCATTGAGCGCGGTTTGATCAAAGAAGTCGATCAGCAGGCCTCCACCGGGGGCCGCCGCGCCATCTCCATCATTACCGAAACCCGCAACTTTCAGGCCATTGGCGTCCGGCTTGGTCGTCATGACACCACGCTCACGCTGTACGATTTGAGCAGCAAAGCCATTGCGGAAGAGCACTACCCGCTGCCCGAGCGCACCCAGGAGACGCTGGAACACGCGCTGCTGAATACTATCGCGCACTTTATTGAAAGCTGTCAGCGCAAGATCCGCGAACTGATCGCCATCTCCGTCATTCTGCCGGGCCTGGTCGACCCGGAAAGCGGTGTGATCCGATACATGCCGCATATTCAGGTTGAAAACTGGGCGCTGGTCGACGCGCTGGAAAAACGCTTTAAGGTGACCTGCTTTGTCGGCCATGATATTCGATCTTTAGCGCTGGCTGAGCACTACTTTGGTGCGAGTCAGGACTGTGAAGACTCTATTCTGGTGCGCGTACACCGCGGTACGGGCGCAGGCATTATCTCCAATGGCCGTATTTTTATTGGTCGTAACGGTAACGTTGGCGAGATCGGCCACATCCAGGTTGAACCGCTCGGCGAACGCTGCCACTGCGGCAACTTCGGCTGCCTTGAAACCATCGCCGCCAACACGGCCATCGAGCAGCGCGTTCGCCACCTGCTTGAGCAGGGTTATCAAAGCCGCGTCACGCTGGACGATTGCAAGATAGGCACCATCTGCAAAGCCGCCAATAAAGGCGACGCGCTGGCCTGTGAGGTGATCGAGCAGGTAGGTCGCCATCTGGGGAAAACCATCGCCATCGCCATTAACCTGTTTAACCCGCAGAAAGTGGTGATCGCCGGAGAGATTGTTGAAGCGGAAAAGGTACTGCTGCCCGCCATCGAAGGCTGTATCAACACCCAGGCGCTGAAAGCATTCCGACAGAACCTCCCGGTGGTTCGTTCGAAGCTTGACCATCGCTCGGCGATTGGCGCGTTTGCGCTGGTCAAGCGCGCCATGCTCAACGGGATCCTGCTCCAGCATTTGCTGGAATCCTGATCGGACCTTATAGTAACGCCTTCTTTTTTTGATGTCGGAATGTCCATGACCATTAAGAATGTAATTTGTGATATCGACGGCGTGCTGATGCACGACAACGTTGCCGTGCCGGGTGCTGCGGAGTTTCTTCACCGCATCATCGACAAAGGAATGCCACTGGTTCTACTCACGAACTACCCTTCCCAAACCGGTCAGGATCTGGCGAACCGCTTTGCCACCGCAGGCGTCGACGTGCCGGACAGCGTGTTTTATACCTCCGCAATGGCAACGGCGGATTTCCTGAAGCGTCAGGAAGGAAAAAAAGCCTACGTGGTCGGTGAAGGCGCGCTGATCCACGAACTGTATAAAGCAGGCTTTACCATTACCGATGTGAACCCGGACTTTGTGATCGTGGGTGAAACGCGTTCCTTTAACTGGGAGATGATGCATAAAGCAGCCTACTTTGTCGCCAACGGTGCGCGCTTTATCGCCACCAACCCGGATACGCACGGCCGTGGTTTCTATCCGGCCTGCGGCGCGCTGTGCGCCGGTATTGAAAAAATCTCCGGCCGTAAGCCTTTTGTTGTCGGCAAACCGAGCCCGTGGATCATCCGCGCCGCGCTGAATACGATGCAGGCACACTCAGAAGAAACCGTCATTGTTGGCGACAACCTGCGCACCGATATTCTGGCTGGCTTCCAGGCAGGGCTTGAAACCATCCTGGTACTTTCTGGCGTCTCGCAGCTTGATGACATCGATACGATGCCCTTCCGACCTAGCTGGATTTACCCCTCTGTCGACGAAATCGACGTTATTTGATTCTGAACCACGTCCCAGGGCGTGGTTTTTCATTTTCAGCTTATATAAACAAAACACCATCTAACAAAAAACCATTTTCATTGCATAATCATCAATAAAAGGATTCGTGACGTACTCTTTTTTCACTATTCCGCAATCACTATTGCACTATTTCCGTTTTGGCCCGTAAAACCCTTGCGCCCCTCCCCTCTTTTGCGGCATTTTCATAAGCAAGCAACATCACAATGCAACAGAGTTAACGGAGAAGGTTATGTGTTCAATTTTTGGCGTACTGGATATTAAAACTGACGCGGGCGAACTGCGTAAAAAAGCACTCGAATTGTCCCGCCTGATGCGCCATCGCGGACCGGACTGGTCAGGCGTTTACGCCAGTGACAAAGCGATTCTGGCTCACGAACGTCTGTCTATTGTTGACGTCAACGCCGGTGCACAGCCGCTGTATAACGAGAAAAAAACGCACGCGCTGGCTGTCAACGGTGAGATCTACAACCATCAGGCGCTGCGCGCCGAGTACGGCGACCGCTACGCCTTCCAGACCGGCTCTGACTGTGAAGTGATCCTGGCGCTGTATCAGGAGAAAGGTCCCGAGTTTCTCGACGACCTGCAGGGTATGTTTGCCTTTGCCCTGTACGACAGCGAAAAAGACGCTTACCTGATTGGCCGTGACCATATCGGCATTATCCCGCTGTACATGGGGCACGATGAACACGGCAACTTCTACGTTGCTTCAGAGATGAAAGCGCTGGTACCGGTCTGCCGTACCATCAAAGAGTTCCCGGCGGGCAGCTATCTGTGGAGTAAAGACGGTGAAATCCGTTCGTACTACCAGCGCGACTGGTTTGACTATGACGCGGTGAAAGACAACGTGACGGATAAAGCCGAGCTGCGTCAGGCGCTGGAAGATTCCGTGAAAAGCCACCTGATGTCAGACGTGCCTTACGGCGTACTGCTCTCCGGCGGTCTGGACTCCTCCGTGATCTCCGCGATCACCAAGAAATTCGCGGCTCGTCGCGTGGAAGATCAGGAGCGCTCCGAGGCCTGGTGGCCGCAGCTGCACTCCTTTGCCGTGGGCCTGGAAGGGGCACCGGATCTGAAAGCCGCGCAGGAAGTGGCAAACCACCTCGGCACCGTGCACCATGAAATTCACTTTACCGTGCAGGAAGGCCTGGATGCGATCCGCGATGTGATCTATCACATTGAAACCTATGACGTGACCACCATTCGCGCCTCCACGCCGATGTACCTGATGTCGCGTAAGATCAAGGCGATGGGCATCAAGATGGTGCTCTCCGGCGAAGGTTCTGACGAAGTGTTTGGCGGCTACCTGTACTTCCACAAAGCGCCAAACGCAAAAGAGCTTCATGAAGAGACCGTGCGTAAGCTGCAGGCGCTGCATATGTTCGACTGTGCGCGTGCCAACAAAGCGATGTCGGCCTGGGGCGTGGAAGCGCGCGTGCCGTTCCTGGATAAGAAATTCCTCGACGTGGCGATGCGCATCAACCCGCAGGATAAAATGTGCGGCAACGGCAAAATGGAAAAACATATCCTGCGTGAATGTTTTGAATCTTACCTGCCGGCGAGCGTGGCATGGCGTCAGAAAGAGCAGTTCTCTGATGGCGTTGGCTACAGCTGGATCGACACCCTGAAAGAGGTGGCGGCGAAGCAGATTTCTGACCAAAAGCTGGAAACCGCAAGCTTCCGCTTCCCGTACAACACGCCGGGCTCGAAAGAAGCGTACCTCTACCGTGAGATCTTTGAAGAACTGTTCCCGGTGCCGAGCGCTGCCGAGTGTGTTCCTGGCGGTCCGTCAGTGGCCTGTTCATCCGCAAAAGCCATTGAATGGGATGAATCTTTCAAGGCGATGAACGATCCATCGGGGCGTGCGGTAGGCGTTCACCAGTCCGCCTACAAATAATCACAACGATTTCAAACAGGCCCCTCAGGGGCCTGTTTTTTTTGCCTCACATTTCACCACCAAAAACCGATTAATAACCAATAATTGCCGAATATTCGGCCACGCTGTTCGCAACCTAACCAAACAGTCACATTCCGGCTATTTTCGTTGAAAAAGGTGTTGACGCTGCAAGGGTCTATACGCATAATGCGCCCCGCAACGCCGATAAGGTAACGCGAAAAAAAGATGGCTACGTAGCTCAGTTGG